>CAZAYE010000470.1:0-3883 GCA_964489255.1 uncultured Enterobacteriaceae bacterium | reverse complement strand
GTTTCAGGCTCAGCGAGCTGAGCCTGACCGAAGGTCGCAACCGGTTCGCTCAGGTGTTGGCGGCGAAAGGCGTACAGCGCTTCGGTCATCCGTGTCTCGGCCACTGGCGAGATACAGTTGACCTGGATGTTGTACAGCCTGAGTTCACTGGCGGCGTTGCGTGTGAACGCAATGATCCCGCCTTTGGCTGCGGCGTAGTCAGCGACTCCAAATGAGCCCCGCAGCGCTGAAGGCGCAGCGACATTGATGATCTTGCCCCCACCTTGGAATTTCATCGTTGGTACGACTGCCTGGGTGCAGTGGAACGTGCCAGTGAGGTGCACGGCCAGCGTCGTCTGCCACTGGGCCTCGCTGAGCTCTTCTAACCGGCAAGGGTGGATAATCCCGGCGTTGTTCACCAAGATGTCGATGCTCCCCCAGTGCTCTAGGACCTGTTGCACAAGACGTTCGACTGCGGCTCTCTGAGCCACGTCTGCCGTCAGAGCGAGGGCATCTCTGCCTAGGGTAGTCACTTCGTCGGCGACCTGAGCTAAGGCCTGCTGATCGCTGACTCCGACAATTGCCACCCGCGCCCCTTCTCGGGCAAAGGCCAAAGCGACAGCCCGACCGATCCCGCGGCTGCCGCCGGTAACGAGCGCCACTTTGTTCAGTAGTCGCATAAGGAACGTTGGCCTTTCGCTCATGAGACAAATTTCTTCTTCGCCCACCCTTGCTCATACGGCGTCAGGAAAGACGCGGAAACTTTGAGATGCTTGAATTTCCACTCGCCTCCAACTCTGACATACTCTTCCGCGTAACGCGCCGCCAGCCACACCGCTTGGTTCCCTTCTGCCAAGGTCGCCGGCTGGAAGAGATACCAGCTGCCGGTGGCCTTATCTCCCTGCACCTCAATGATCGGGTTCATCACCTGGTGGATGGCAAAAGGAAAGATCTTCGGCGCTCCCCGGAAAAAGGTGCGAATTGCCTCCCGCCCTTCACATTTGCCAAAGGTCCCCCCATCCCACACCGCGTCTTCGGTAAAAAGGGCAGCGATACCATCGGCATCATAGTTGTTATCGCAATACAGGCAGTAACGAGCCTTGAGTTTCTTGATTGCCTCCACGTCTTCTAACACCTGGATTTTGCGCGCGAGCTCTTCGAGATTCATGACTTTCCCTCCTTTAGTGGAGTAAAAAATTCACCTATTTGTTGCAGGACGAAGTCAGGCCGCTCCTCGGCCATAAAGTGCCCACACTGTGCGACCGCTCCTCCGGTGACCTTCTCAGCAACCCGTTGCCACAGGGGAGTGATATCACCCATGAACCGTTCCCCGCCCCAAGCTCGGACCGGCATGGTCAGCTTCTTCGTACAACCACTGAACGCGACCACATCTTCATCCAACGCCGCACGATAGTAGTGAAAACCCGCCCGCAGGGCTCCTGGCTGAGAATACGCGCGTACATATTCAGCCATTTCTTCGGGCTTAAACAAGGCAGGGTTATAACATGCGACGCTACAAAGGCGGCTGAGGTAGAGGTCCACCTGATCTTGCACTAACTGCTCTGCCAGATCCGGGGCGCCGCCTTGGAAGAACACATGCCATAGCCGCCGAATCCCGCGCAGATCAATGGACTCACCAACGCGGGCGATACCAGGGGTCGATTCCAGAATGAGCAGACGTTCAACCAACTCTGGATGATCATAAGCCAGGTAGTAGGCCACCGTGCCGCCCCAGTCATGGCCGGTAAGCCCGATCTTCTCATACCCCAAGGCCTTGAGGAGTTGATGAACATCGGAGGCTAGCGTGCGTTTGTCGTAGCCGGTGAGCGGCCGTTCGCTATCGCCTAACCCGCGCAGGTCTGGCGCAAGGAGGGTGAAGCGATCAGCCAGGGGCGGAATGATTTTCCGCCACTCGTACCAGGTCTGCGGCCAGCCGTGTAGCAATACCAACGGATAACCCGAGCCGGCCATAACATAGTGCATGCGGAAACCGTTCACCTTTAGGGTGTGATGGGTCCATGGTTCTGCCATGCGAGACTACTCCTCTTTTGCTGTTCAGAAGGATAGCTTCCGTGCTCGTGGATGATTTCCATCTCTCACTTGGTGAGACTCTCGATAAACTTTACCGTCGCCTGAGCGCATTCGTCGGGCATGGCTGCGGCCAGGTGATAAGCGGTGCTGGGCAAGACTAGCAGACGGGAGTGAGGAATACGCTTTTGCCACTCGCGCACGGTCTCAACTGCCGCTAGAGCACCTCGATCACTGGTGATCACTAAGGTCGGGGCTTTGATGTGAGGAAGGAGAGCGGTAATGTCCATGGTCCGCACATAACGAAAGATCCCTTCCATCACTTGTGGAGAAGCTTTCCCCATCTCTTTAATCCACCATTCACGCATCGCCGAGCTGACCTCGCCCAAGCGGTTTCCCATGGTCGTCCTAGCCCAGGCCTCCACTCCCTCTCGTTGGACTTGCTCAAGCCACGCCCCAGGGTTGAGAGAACTCTGCGCTAATGTAGCTGGTCCGCCAATGACGACCAGACTTTTGACCGTATCTGGATAATCGTGGGCGAACTGCATGGCTACACTGCCCCCTACCCGCTGTCCGACGACATGCACGGTTGAGAGCTGGAGGCGATCCAGCAGGGTCTTCAAGTCTTTGGCGAACCCACTCAAGGACCATTGATAGTCTCTTGGTGGGAGCGAGGATTGGCCGAAGCCCCGCAGGTCAGGCCGCAACACCCTGAATCGTCGGGCAAGCTGAGGCACCCAGGCAAACCAGGCTTTGCTGGTGTCTGCCACGCCGTGGACGAGCAAGATGGTCTCGGGCGTAGTCCAGGGATCAGTATAGTCGTCCAGTTCGTAGTGGAGGGTAAGCGAGTCATCGATCCGTACCGTGGGCATCTGGCTCTCCTTCTGTCTCACGTCCAACTCTGCCAAACGATAGCTTGGGCCGTGCAGACTGTTTTTCTCTAAGGTATCAACTACAACGATCTTCTCCTGAAAGCGGGCTTTACCTTATTGACAATTCAAAAACTCATGAGCGTGCGATAATACTGCCAGAATCCCCGGACAGCCGCTTCGCTGACCAAATTTTCCGCATCTGCCACATCGGTTCCTCCCTGTTCCAGGAAGGAACAGGCATCCTGATCACGGACCATCGCCTGTTGCGCAATTTCCGCCGCATACCCGTCCTCCATAGAGATGTACCCCGCCGGCCCGACAAAATTCGCCTGTTTGATCCGTCGTTGTTGCATCTCCTCATCATCGTCAGTATAGCCAAAGAAGGTAAAGAGCAACTCAAATGTGTCCGGCCCTTTGGGCAAGATATGCCGGGTGGCCAGAGTATTGAGAATCTGCTGGACGACCAAACAGGGGAAAATAGAGTGGATCGAGTTGGTTAGTTCTACCTCGAATTCCTTGCGAGTTTGCAAGAGCGAGGGATCCGCCAGCGTATACCCTTTCTGGTAGGTACGGAGATTCGTGTCCTGGTAGGCGGACAGTTCGGCTTCTTCCGTCCGTTTGTAGGCCCGTCCCATGCAGTGGCGCCGTGCGTCATCCATGAATAGTCCTCCACCTTGTGACGAGCGGTAAATGCCAAAGGTCGTGTGGAATAGATGAAGGAGACTGGCATGGTAGGCGTCACGAGTATTCTCGGCGTACAACTTCCAGTTCGCGTGAATGAACTGGCGAGCATACCCAAGGACCCGGATAGGGCGATTAAAAACTCGATCCAGCCACGGCCGCTGCGAAGGTCCGAGGTAGGCGTCCAACGGCTCAACATTCTCAGCAAACGACGCAAAGATCAGTCCGTCGTAAGTCGCAACTTTGAGTTTGCGCAGCGAGATCGAGGCGGGATCAAAATCGGCGGCATACCCACCTTTGCCTTCGATCCCGCGGCGGAAGGG
>CAZAYE010000469.1:0-3893 GCA_964489255.1 uncultured Enterobacteriaceae bacterium | reverse complement strand
GTCTGAGTGTCACTGATCGACCCAAAACCTGGCGCCACCAAGACTGCCGCGAGCGTCCGACGATGATATGGGCGACCCCGTGCGCGCGGGCGAACTCGATCAGTGCGGGAACCGGGTCCTTCGCTTGTAAACGCACCACTTGAGCGCCAAACTCGCGGGCCTTCTGCTCGTTCTCGAGCAAATAACGCTGAGCCTCAGCGTCAATGCGGTGCGGCTCCTCCTGCGGGGTCTCAACGAAGACGACAAACCAATCGGTATTAAGCCGACCCGCCATACGGGAGCCGCGTCTGAGCAGCGTCGCCCCATGAGGGGAATGGGACGAAAGGCAGACCATCACCCGTTCACTCGCTGCGGCTTTGCGCGCTACCTCATTGGCAGAGATTTGCGCTGAGACCGCCCGATCGATACTCTCAGCGACCTCACGCAACGCGATCTCGCGCAGAACTGAGAGATTTTCAGGTTTGAAGAAATGCTCGAGCGCCCAAGGGACCTTGTCCTGCCCGTAGATCTTGCCGGCGCGGAGGCGGTCAAGGAGATCTTCGACCGCAAGATCCAGGTTCACCACCTGATCGGCCTGCTGCAGAAAGAAGTCTGGCACGGTCTCGCGGACGGTGACACCAGTTACCTGTTTGACGAGGTCGTTGAGGCTCTCCAGATGTTGCACGTTAAATGCGCAGATGACGTTGATACCGGCATCGAGGAGTGCGAGGGCATCTTGGTAGCGTTTCCGGTGCCGACACCCCGGGAGGTTGGTGTGGGCCAGTTCATCGACGATCGCGACCTGTGGCCGCCTGGCGAGGACCGCATCGAGGTCCATTTCCTCCACGGTCACCCCGCGGTACGCAATCCGGCGCCGCGGAATGACCTCCAACCCCTCAATCAAGGCTTCCGTTTCCGCCCGGCCGTGTGGTTCGATGAAGGCGAGGACCACATCAACGCCGCGCTTCTTGAGCGCGTGGGCTTCCTCTAACATTTGGTAGGTCTTCCCGACGCCCGCCGCGGCACCGATATAGACTTTGAGGCGTCCGCGCTTGGCGCGCTCGACCAGTTCAAGGAAGTCTTCAGGACGCGGGCGGCCCTCGTTCATCCTGTACTTACCTCCGCTGGTCTTGGTGTACGATCGCTGCCGGACGGCCAAACTGACCGTCGAGCGCGAGATTGAGGAGCAGCACATTGACCCCTGGCTCACCGAGGAGGCCTAAAGCTCTGCCTTCCGTGTAGGCTTCCACAACGGCTCTGATCCGCTCCGGTGTAACCCCTCGCGCGTTCGCTACGCGCGGGATTTGCCAGACCACCGCTTGCGGCGAGAGGTGAGGGTCGAGCCCACTAGCTGAAGTGGTCACCAGCTCAATCAGGACTGGCCCCTGTGCGTTTGGATTCTCCTCCTTGAGCCGCTCCAGTTCTTGGGTTACTCGATCCTGCAACTTCTTTGACGTGGGTCCAAGGTTAGAACCAGACGACGCCGCTGCGTCGTAGCCTGCACCGGCCGCCGAAGGGCGGGGCTGAAAGTAGGCAGGATGCGTAAACCCCTGTCCGATCAACTCCGAGCCGACCACCTGCCCTTTCTCGTCGGTGACGAGACTTCCGTTGGCTCGGTACGGAAAGAGAATCTGCGCGAGACCTGTAATCACAAAGGGATACAGGATTCCCGTCAAGATGAGGGTAACGGCCGCGGTACGGAGGGCGATAAACATTGCTTTCTTCATCGATGTTACCCTTGGGAGGGACGGCTCTGAGACCCGCCCCCACGTTGTCTACACCAATCCAATCACTTCCAACATTAAGTCAATCAGTTTGATCCCAATAAAGGGCGCGATCACGCCGCCCACTCCGTAGATGAGCAACGAGCGTCGCAGCAACGCCGTCGCACCTAGTGGACGATACTGTACGCCACGCAGCGCTAGCGGAATCAGAGCAACGATGATCAGCGCGTTGAAAATCACGGCCGAGAGGATCGCGCTCTGTGGCGACGCCAGGCCCATAACATTGAGCGGGGCAATCTCTGGAAAGACACCCACGAAGAGGGCAGGAATGATGGCGAAATATTTGGCCACATCGTTGGCAATGGAGAAAGTGGTCAGTACGCCGCGGGTCATCAGCATCTGCTTACCGACCTCAACCACCTCCAACAATTTGGTTGGATTCGAGTCGAGATCGACCATATTACCTGCCTCTTTGGCTGCCTGGGTCCCGGTGTTCATCGCCACGCCCACATCGGCCTGAGCGAGCGCGGGAGCGTCGTTTGTGCCGTCCCCAGTCATAGCCACAAGCTTGCCTTTGGCTTGCTCTTCCCTGATCAGACGCATCTTTGCTTCGGGCGTCGCTTCAGCCAGGAAGTCATCAACGCCGGCCTCGCGGGCGATGGCTGCGGCGGTACGGGGATTGTCACCCGTGATCATGATCGTGCGGATGCCCATAGCGCGGAAGCGCTCGAAACGCTCTCTGATGCCACCTTTAACAACGTCTTTCAAATGGATGACCCCAAGCACGCGGTTCTCATCGGCGACCGCGAGGGGGGTTCCGCCGGTGTCGCTGATCCCATGGGTGACGGCCTCAACCTCGGTCGGCACGCTGCCGCCGAGCGACTTGACGTGCGCCACGATCGCATCGACCGCGCCCTTGCGAACCATCCGCCCGTTGAGATCACATCCACTCATGCGCGTCTGCGCGCTGAAAGGAATGAAGTGAGCACCAATTTGCTCTACCTCGCGTCCACGCAGCCTGTAGCGCTCCTTGGCCAGCACGACGATCGAACGCCCTTCAGGGGTCTCATCGGCCAGGCTGGCCAACTGGGCCGCATCAGCCAGTTCTTCGGCGCGTGCCCCACCGACAGGGAGGAACTCGGTCGCCATACGATTGCCCAGCGTAATGGTCCCGGTCTTGTCGAGGAGTAAGGTGTCAACATCGCCGGCTGCTTCCACCGCCCGTCCGCTCATGGCCAGGACGTTCTTGCGCAACAGACGATCCATCCCTGCAATCCCGATGGCCGAGAGCAGCCCGCCAATCGTAGTAGGGATCAAACAGACCAGCAGTGCCACAATCACAGTGGCAGACAGCCGGACCTCGGCATACAGGGCAAACGGCACGAGCGTCACACAGGCGAACAAGAAGACGAGGGTGAGGCCGGCTAACAGGATATTGAGCGCGATCTCGTTAGGCGTCTTCTGTCGCTCTGCCCCTTCTACCAGGGCAATCATGCGATCCAGAAAGGATTCGCCAGGATCCGCCGTGATGCGCACTACAATCCGGTCGGAGAGGACTTTCGTGCCCCCGGTCACAGCCGACCGGTCTCCGCCACTCTCACGAATCACCGGCGCCGACTCGCCGGTAATGGCTGATTCATCAACCGAGGCGATCCCTTCGATGACGTCTCCATCGCCAGGGATTAGGTCTCCTGCTTCAACGACGACGATATCACCCTTGCGCAGCGCAGAAGCAGGAATATGTTCTTCGCGACCATCAATCAAGCGGCGTGCGATGGTTTCCTTGCGCATCCTGCGCAAAGTCGCAGCTTGGGCCTTGCCACGCCCTTCGGCCACGGCCTCGGCGAAGTTGGCGAACAGGACGGTGAACCAGAGTCAGAGGCTAACGGAGGCGGTGAACCAGAGCGGCTGAGATCCTGGCGTCGGAGCAACGAGATCGCGCAGCAAGATGAGTGTGGTGAGCACGCTGCCGATCTCGACCACGAACATGACCGGGTTCTTGACGACGTTCTGCGGTACTAGCTTGCGGAAGCTCTCCCAGACTGCCGGCCGCAGGATCTCGGGATCAAACAGCGAGAGTTCTCTTTTCATGGAGTCTGCCATACTAGAAGACCTTTCCAGCTTGGGCCAAGAAGTGTTCGACGATAGGCCCGAGCGACAGCGCCGGGAAGAACGTTAACGCCCCAACGA
>CAZAYE010000468.1:0-3894 GCA_964489255.1 uncultured Enterobacteriaceae bacterium | reverse complement strand
ATGGCGCTCCGTGCGCACCAAAGTCCGCGAGCTACGGAAACTGGGGACCGCCAAGCAAACGGCGCTCCTCACCGCGCTGAGTCACAAAGGCCCGTGGCATTTGTCACGGACACTGGCGACCCAGACCGGGATGACTAACCAATGGCTCTCGGAGTCCCTTGGCCTGGTCTCGATTCGCGCCCTCTGGATCTCCCTTCACTCTCCAACCTGAACCGCCGAGTGCGGACCCGCAGGCTCGGTGGTGTGGGGAGGGCGGTCAGCAATGACTGCCCTTACCCGATTGAACTTCTTAGTTCTTGAACTCATCGAAAAACTTGTAGTCGAGCTCGTATGTTGTTCTCGGAATCAATCCTAGTTCGAGTCGCTCAAGCAGAGACACTAGGGCCTGCCCATCGACCAGTTCAATTGGCGGAACGCCGTCTCGGACTGCTTCTGATTGCGCATCAGTCGTGAACGTTCCGAAGGTATTTGAGCAACGTGAATAGGGTAACGAAATAGCCCTCGACTCGAAGTACTGAATCAGGGGAGTTCATCTTCTCGCGCAATTCTTCAAGACGCTCTTCTCTGCGCCTCTTACTTTGCTGGGCCTGCGTGGAAAAGATCCCATAAACTTTGACCACGATCCCTACAAGGATTGTAGCTACGATGCTCGCGAGGGGTAGCTCCACAGTTAACCGTGGTCATGTGCACCACCGTTCGATTATGAGTTGTAGCGACCGTGAGCGGCGCCCGCGCTGCCGGGGTGGCGTCCACCGTGGCGGCGGGACCTGAAAGGACAATAGTTCGTGCATGGTCCAACAGTGATCGGTAATCCCAGTGGCCATCGCTGGCGTGCGCGCAATCCGCTCGATGTAGGCCGTCTTGA
The DNA here is from genome assembly GCA_964489255.1 of uncultured Enterobacteriaceae bacterium. Taxonomy (GTDB): domain Bacteria; phylum Desulfobacterota; class Binatia; order Bin18; family Bin18; genus CAZAYE01. Next base: position 3,029 of record CAZAYE010000468.1, on the reverse strand, counting down.
TCCCCCCGCAGCCTTGGGAGCGACGACGCACGGCCTCGACTCGTGCACGGGGGCCCTGGACAATGCGTCGCCTTACCTCGACTACGCGGCGCTTCTCGTAACGTGTGACGACCTGCGCGATCAGGATGTCTTTCCACGCCCGCCACCGCGGGCGGCCGGGCTGCCCTGTGTACCCAGGATCGCGGAAGGTCTCGCGGATGGCCCGCACGTAGGAGCACAAGCCGTCGGTACAGAACAAGATGACCCGAGGCAGCGCACGGCGACGCACCCGTGCGAGCACTGCCCGGCTCAAGGGCAGCTCCCGCCGTTCGCGCACTACTCCCCCCAGCCACAAGCGCGTGCTCACCCTCATGGCCATGGCCAGCCAGACGATGGCGCCCTGGCGCTTGACGCGCAGGTCGTCTGCTTACCCCTGCCCCAGGGCGTGGGGCGGCTCCACCAAGTGCTCGTGCACGGCTTGGCTCTGACACCCGGCGCGTGCCAGCCAACTGGCCACCGTGCGCTCATCGAAGCCATAGGCCGCCACAATCGCTTGTCTCGGACAGTCGTGTGCCAACAAGGTTACCACCATACGCACCACCTCCACCGTGGTCCGCAGGCGGTACCACGCTGTCCCCTTGGTAGCGACAAAAGTCTGGCCGCACTGGCGGCCGATGAAGCGGCGTTCTTTATGCGAATGGATGCCAATGGTGCCCTTGCCCGCCTGTCCTCTGGCGGGACACGCCAGATTGGGACAGAATGCCTGTGTAGGGGCCACGTTTGTCCTTCTGGCTTGCTGGTCGCTTTGCCACAGAGGATGATTGCTGGACCCTTATTCTCTTCACAACCTCCCCGCACACGATTAGATGTGGAGCTACCTATGCGCTCTGGGCTACGAAATTCCGGTATTTCACCGGTGACAAGACACCAGAGTCAGTGTCGGCTGCCGAGGTGAAAGCCTATCTCACCCATCTGGCGGTCAAGGGCAAGGTCTCCACTTCCACTCCCAGAACGTGCCGGCAGTACGCTTACCGGAGGTCGCCGGTCAAGTGATGACAATCATTGAGGGAGGTGAGCACCCAAGCAGAGAAAAGGCCGAACGGAGAAAATGCGATCGTGCTGCGCGAGGCGATATCCAATTTGAGCCGATGAATATGAGCGAGGTCGAGGCCGAGAGCTGCGCAGATGATGGTCCCAATTGTCATCGTATGACTGACAACAGCCACAGGGCCATCCAGCGCACGCTCTCGTAGGCCGTCGATGACCGGCCAGGCTCGCTCCTGCAAAGCTCGTAAGGTTTCTCCTCCTGGCGGAGCCGCTCCTGCGGGATCCTGAAACCAGCGTTCAAAGTAGGCTTGATGATTCCTCAGTAGCTGTGTCCCTGTGAGTCCTTCGAGCTCTCCTTGATTCCACTCTCGCAGTTCTTCTCGTGTCTCTACTGAGAGACCGTGTGGCTTGGCAATAAGCGCGGCAGTTTCCCTGGTCCGCTGCAAGGGGCCGGAGAGGATCAAACTTAACGGCTTGTTCATGAGGGCTTTAGCAAGGGTATGCGCTTGCTGGTAGCCTTTTTCGGTCAACGGAATATCAGATATTCCCTGACAACGTCCCTCGCGGTTCCAGAAGGTCTCGCCGTGGCGGATGAGATACACTGTCAGGCGTCGATCTTGTGCCATGCTACGGTTCTTGTGCTTGCTCTCAATAGATTACCTTCTCCTCAGTCAACTTGGAGATCTCCTCCTGACTCAGGCCAAGAATTTCCTTGAATACATACTCATTGTGCTGACCCATCACTGGGGCAGCCCAGCGAAGCTCACCTGGTGTTTTGGATAAGTGAAACTGGTGTCCCTCATAGGGGGCCGGTCCCATTTCCTGGTGCTCCAGATACTGGAACATACCCCAGGCCTCGAGCCGTGGATCTTGGTGGAGGTCGAGGCAATTCTGCACCACACCGACAGGAACTCCAATGCGTTGGAGCAGGTCAGCCGCGGTCTCGGCTTCTTGACTCACGGTCCAGGCTTCGATGAGACGGTCGAGTTCATCGCGGTGATTAAGTCTGCTTGTCTGTGTAGCAAAGTGTGGATTGGTTCCCCAACTTGGATTCTCTAGGGCGGTGAGCAATCCGTGCCATTGCCTATCATTGCTGACTGACAGCGTCAGCCAGCGGTTGTCGCCTTGACAGCGATAGGCGCCGTGTGGAGCGGCGCGAAACGAGCGATTTCCTTCACGGCCCAACACCCGGCCGTTGACTTGGTAGTCGAGAATCGCAGGCGCCAGGAAGTGGAGTGCGGCTTCATATTGCGCCAGATCGATGTATTGACCCTTACCAGTACGACGGCGGTAGTCGAGTGCAGCCATTAGGACTGTGGCAGCGAAGCGCGGGGCGATGAAATCAGTGTAAGCGCCGTAAGGTGGAGCAGGGTCCCGGTCCGGCCAGCCAGAGATGTGATAGTAGCCTGACAGTGACGCCATCAGCTGACCGAACCCTGGATAGAGCGCGTGCGGACCAGTCTGCCCCTGCTGGCAAGTGGACAGCATGATGAGCTGAGGATTCACCTGGCGTAACTGCTCATAGTCGAGTCCCCAGTTGCGCATCGCCTTAGGGGTAAAACTTTCAACCGCGATATCTGCCCAGGCCACCAACCTTTTGGCCAGTTCCTGCGCCTCAGGCTTGCTAAGGTCCAAAGTGATCCCATACTTGCTGGTGTTGAAACTGGCGAAGAACTGACTGCGGTCCAACCCCGGCTTTCCCTCCAGCCAAGGTGGAGCTAGGCGAAGCACATCTGGACGTGTGTGTGACTCGATGCGAATCACAGTTGCCCCGTGGTCAGCGAGGTATTTGGTCGTGATTGGTCCTACTCCGACCCAGGCAAAGTCGGCAACTTTGATACCTTCGAAAGCGTAGCGACGGTCCATCTTCTCTCTCCAGATGAAAAATTTGATCCTTAGTGACCTGCTTTCGATCCGCAGAATCAGAGAATCGGGGAACCGGGGAATCGGGGAATCGGCGAACCGGGGACGCAAAAAAGCTTTCTCCGGTTCTCCCCGTCTCC
>CAZAYE010000467.1:0-3894 GCA_964489255.1 uncultured Enterobacteriaceae bacterium | reverse complement strand
CCTCCGGGGGTGGCATGCGCATCACGCCCCGTGTCACCTCGGCCTCTGCCCAGGGTTGCCTCGCCGCGGATTTGATGATCTGCACCCCCACGTCTCGCTCCCGGCAGAGGGACAGGAGCGCTTGTGCGTCGCGACGGTACGCTGGATTGGCATAGAGCACTGGATTCAGGGGGAACATCACCGTATCGAAGTCAAAGCGGCGCAGCGCTTCGGCGAACACAGCAGGTGCCTGGTGTCCGTGGCCGGTGATGCCGATATGGCGGACGAGTCCTTCGTCTTTTGCCTCGCGGAACGCCTCGAGGGCACCACCTGGCGCCAGGATTTCGTCAAGGGTCTCCAGATCGGTGACTGCGTGCAGTTGGTACAGATCGACGTGGTCGGTACGCAGCCGTTCCAGCGAGCGGCGTAGTTCCTTCGCGGCCGCCTCTTTCGTCCGCTCTCTCGTCTTACAGCCCAGAAAGATGCCAGCGCGATGCTGCGCCAACCAGGGTGCGATGCGCAGTTCCGCCTCCCCGTAGGAGGGCGCCACGTCGATCTGATTGACCCCCGCCTCGTACGCGCGCTCCAGGGCCGTTGTAGCCGTGGCGTCATCCACCATCCCCACGGCTGCCGCCCCGAAGATGACTACGCTGCTTTGATGTCCGGTCCGTCCCAGGCGTCTTCGTTCCACGGTGTTCTCCTTCTCCCTTTTTGTCTACAGCGCTTGTGTGGCGCTCGATCCTAGCACAGCGAAGCCCCCACCGGCAAGCAGTGGTTCTCTCCTGCCATGCGTGCCTGTCACAGGCGATGCGGTTTAGATCAGACCCCGCCTGAGATGTCATGTACCTTGATCGGGGACCATAGTCGCCTGTATACTCGTGATCGTGTTGGCAACTGACCGCATACGCTCCTGGACGCCCCGAAACTAAGCGTGATTGCAAGAAACCTGACTGCTGACCCGAACCATGATATCAAGGAGGCTCACGATGGACTTCGGAGTGGTGTTCTCGCCGCTGCCTGGAAGGTCGGCAGGTTCGTCGCGACCCTTCAGCGACTGGATGGGTACGGCCGAACGGGTGTTCCCGGCCATTGCCCGTGCGGGGTTCCGCTTCGTCGCCTTCACGCATAGCTACCAGTACGGGGGCATGCAACCGTTCGTGACGATGGCGCGCCTGGCGCCCGCTGCTGGGACGCTCCGCATGGCGACACAAGTGCTCTTGCTCCCCCTCCTGAACGCGGCGGACGTCGCCTACAATGTGGTCACGCTGGATCATATCTGTGAGGGCCGATTGGACCTCGGCATCGGGATCGCCTATCACCTGAAAGAGCTAGAGGTGGGGGGTATCACGCGGCGTGACCGGGTGCCGAAGTTTGAGGAAGGGCTGGAGCTGATGCGGAAGCTGTGGACCGGGGAGGAGGTGCACCATCAGGGGCGGTACTTCAACATGGATGGGGTACGGATGGGGCTCACCCCTTATCAACAGCCGCACCCACCTATCTGGATCGCCGCGCATAGCCATGGTGCGGCCGCACGGGCGGCACGCCTGGGCGATGGGATTGTCGTTGGTCCCCAGGTCGCGCACAGCGACGTCAAAGCCCTGGTGCAGACGTTTCGTCGGGAGTGGCATGGCGCCCATACAGATCCCCCAACCAGGGTGGGCGCCTGGCGGCCGATTTTGATCGGCACCGATCCCAAGGATGCCCTGGAGCGAGGGCGGAAGAGCGGGCAATTGACCTTTCGCCGCTACCATGAGGGGGCGATGCAGGAGCAAACCACGGTGGACCTCCGACTGACGCTGGGGGAGGATGCGGCGGAATGGGCGATTCTGGGCAGCTATCGCGATTGCTGCGCGGGCCTGACACGCTGCCGCGAGGAGATGGGCTTGACGCATGTGACCTGTCAGTTTCACAACCTGCCCGATGACCTCGCGGCCCGCCTGGACTATCTCCAGGGCTTCGGTGAGGAAGTCATCCAGAAGTGCGCCCCGTAGACTGAGGGAAAGCGATACGACACCTCGATCTCCCGGACACTGGCATTCTGTAGAGACGCGGCTATAGCGGCCAAATATTCTTGGATGGCGTCCCGAATATTCTCGAGAGCCTCTTGCTCCGTTGCCCCCTGCGACCAGCATCCAGGCAAACCGGGGCACGACACACTGAACCCTTCTTCAGATTCCTGCAAAACAATCTTGTATTTCATTGCCCCACCTCTCACTCAGGGACTATCCGAAAACCTCCTACAGTGCCGAGCAACCCCGGCAATGAAGCAATGGGGCAACGGGGAAATGGCCATTGCCTCATGACCTCATTTCCCCGTTAACCTCCCTGGGTGTGTTCCGTGGAGAGTTTCCGGATATACTGTACGCGGTCTTATCTAAGACATTTTGAGCCTCTTGTGCTAGAGTGGTCAGCGTGCGGTTCAACTCTAGCGGAGGTGCTCGTTATGCTCAAGATCCACTTTAGTGAAGCGGATATCGAGGCGTTGCGGTACTGGCGCTTTCACCATCCAGACCCCCGGATCCAAGTGCGGATGGAAGCCCTCTATTTACGCAGTCAGGGGGTAGCCACGGGCAGCATCCTCCGACTCTGTGGCATGTCCAAGGCCAGCTTCCATCGCCATCTCAACGCGTACGTGGCCGGCGGGATCGAACAGCTGAAACGCCTCGAGCATTATCGGCCGCGGAGTGAACTGGCGCCACACCGCACGACGCTGGAAGCCTATTTTCGCGAGCATCCCCCGGCGACGGTGGCGGAAGCGGCCGCCAAGATCGCGGAGCTGACCGGGATTGTGCGCAGACCCACCCAGGTGCGCCAGTTTTTGCAGGCGTTGGGGATGCAACCCCGGAAAGTGGGCATGATCCCAGCGAAAGCGGATGTCGAAGCCCAAGAGGCGTTTAAAAAAAAAGTTTGGAGCCTCGGGTAGCCGAAGCTCAGGCGGGCCAGCGCGCTGTTTTTTTCATGGATGCCGCCCACTTCGTGTGGGCCCCCTTTTTGGGGATCGTCTGGTGTTTTACCCGGTTGTTTGTGAAAGCGCCATCGGGACGCCAACGGGTGAATGTCCTGGCCGCCTTGAATGCCATCACGCATGAGGTGTGGACCGTCAAGAATCTCACCTATATTACCGCAGAGACCGTCTGTGAGTTGTTAGCGATGTTGGCAGGTGCACATCCGGGCATCCCGATCACCATCATTTTGGACAACGCCCGCTATCAGCGGTGCGCACTCGTGCAAGCAGTGGCCGACACGTGGGGGATCGAGTTGCTCTATTTGCCTACGTATTCCCCGAATTTGAATCTCATTGAGCGCTTCTGGAAATTTGTGAAAAAACAGTGTCTGTACTCGAAGTACTATCCAGATAGTGTCTCATTTCAACAAGCGATCGTGAATTGCATCGCACAAGCACCGACCACACATAAGGAAGAGTTGGAGAGGTTGTTGACCTTACGCTTTCAAACGTTCCAAGCGGTTCCCGTGATCGGGGAACAAAACACGGTGGCCCAAGGATCGAAAAAGAAAGTCTTATCCAAGGCCGCCTAGAGTATAATGTGGTTCACGAAGGACAACGAGCCACCGCCGTTCCCTGAGGAGACTAGTCACCCAAAATTGTTCCTGCGGCGCTCCGAGAGAGGCGCCGATTGGGAGGTTGCGTTCTACCGAGCAATTACACGTGCCGACGGCGTCATCCTGATAGGTGGCGGCAATGCGACAAAGATCTCAGGGCAAGTGGCAATTGGTGCCCGCATGCCGATACTGGCGCTCCACGAGTTTGGTGGTGGTGCGGCTAAGGTGTGGAATTCGCTGTCGGCGGGTGAAGATCTGCCGACCCGGGACGAGATTGACCTAATGGCGAGGCGGTGGACGGACGACTCGGCCGCGGCCTGTGTTAAGGCGCTCTTAACCCAGCGCGACCGGCGG
>CAZAYE010000466.1:0-3896 GCA_964489255.1 uncultured Enterobacteriaceae bacterium | reverse complement strand
ATAAGAGACAGCTACAGGAACCTTCCACTTGCGTGCCTCAGCCAAGATCTCCTCCAACTCTTCTCCATCACTCTCTTTTTGCAACAGATCGGTCGCCAGTCGGAGAAAGGAGCGATTCACCAGGAACCCCGCCGCCAGGGCAAATCCTTGGGGGAGCGGCACATCAAGTTCACGCAGATATTCCATTAAGCGCCGATTCTCATGATACAGTTGACGATACGTCTCCTCCAGGTGCGCCATGACTCCTTCCCCCACCCTGGCTAACACTCGTCGTCGGTCATCGAGCAACAAATCTCTGGCCGTGTAATAGGTCTCTCCAAAGGCGTGATCAAGCGCACGGACTACTTCCGAGAGCGAGTGGCGGGCAAAGAGGTGCAGGAGATTTTCTTTGACCTTGGCATAGTGGACCGTGGTGAGCGTCTCGCTCACCACACAATGGACGTCGTGGCCCGTCAATTTGAGCACCGCAAACGCGTACTCATTTTCCTCCAGCGTCAGACGCGAGGTGACCGTCATACGTCCCACGCCCAAAGCTGTGGTTCCATACGTGTCTTCTTCATAATCGGTGCGCGTCACGGCAAACGCCGCAGGGCTAGGAGAGGGCTGCTGCGGCTCTAAAATTGTACAGACCGCCTGGTTCGCGACCACACGGGGGAAAGTGACTCGGGCAGCTTTCACCTGCCGCGTGTACACTCGCGCGCCATCCCCTTGCTCGGGCAGATTGCTCGGAGCCTGACGCAGACGTTCAACAAACTGTGCTTCGAGATCAATGCCGCACTCTGCAGCCAGTTCTACTGCCCGCGCGGCATAGCGCAAGACCTGCGTTCCCTCCAGCCCAGACAACTCATCGAAAAACCAGCCACAACTAGTGAACATCAGCAAACGGTGCCGTTGCATTTCCAGGAGTTTGAGGGCCAGTCCTCTTTCACTTGGAGTCAGCGCTTTCTTTGCCTGTTGGGCGCAAAACTCCTCGATCCGTTCTGGAGCGCGATCCAGGAGCACGGTGAGGTAAGCGTTGCGCGCTGCCCAGGGATCAGAAAAGAGCCGGTTCCCCCGCTGCTCAAAGAATTGATCGATTTCCTCCTGAAGCCACTCGAGGGCCGCGCGCAGCGGTGCTCGCCATTGCTGGGTCCAACCGCCCCGCCCTCCGATCCGGCAGCCGCAGTCTGCTCGCCAGCGCTCGATTCCATGGGCGCAACTCCAGGATGAGTTCTCGACAATCTCAACCTCCCAGAGTGGTGGATAGAGGGTGAGATATTCACCGTAATTGGTGACCCGAGCCAGCCCCCGTCGTTCGATTTCATCCACGGCAAAGGCAAGCGCCATCTCACCGAAGCGATGGTGGTGTCCATACGATTCGCCATCCGTGGCCAAGTGCACGAGTTGGGGATCTTTCTGATCGGGATCGAATGTCGCCATGATGCGCTCGACAAACTGCTCCCCGCTGTCCAGCAGCCCTTCGAACGCCACCCCGCGAGCAAGAGCAGCATGATAAAAGAAGAGCACGATCTGTTTTCCGCTTGGCAAGCGACAGAGATACGGCCGAGTCGTATCGAGTTGCTCCACCGTGACAGGCCTCCAGGCGGTTTGTTGCACAGGCCGTACACGGTGGGCCTGAGGTGGAGCCAGAATCGTAAAGGCAATATCGTGCGCGGCAAGTATCTCCAACGTCGCGGTGTCCACTGCGGTCTCCGGCAACCACATCCCTTCCGGCTGGCGACCAAAGCGGGAGACAAAGTCTTGGATGCCCCAGCGGACCTGGGTGTCTTTATCGCGGTCGCTGGCGAGCGGCAAAATCGCGTGGCCATAGGCCTGAGCTAAGGCGTTCCCATGGCCTGCATGACGTGCGCAACTCAAACGATCAGCGGCAACGATCTGCTCGAGAAGGGCCGGCTCGTGGCGGGCAAACCAAGCACACAGGGTGGGGCCAATATTGAAGCTCAGCGACGCATAGTTATTAAGGATCGCGGTGATGCGATTACCGTGCCCAAGTACCCGTGCGGCGGCATTCGGCCAGTAACACTCGGCCGTAATGCGGGCGTTCCAATCATGGTAGGGAGCCGCCGAGTCCTGCACTTCGATTTCATCGAGCCAGGGGTTCTCCCGTGGAGGTTGATAGAAATGGCCATGGATACAGACGTACTGCATGAAGTAGAAGAGTAGCGGTTATAGGGAACAGGGTGTAGGGGGGATACGAGCGGCTCGCTCAGATCAAGCTGGGCGAACGATTCAGGAACATGTGGGCGATTTGTATCCATACAGGTATTCCTCATTATTTCATCGTTCTTTGTCTGTTCTCGCTCCAGTCCGATCAACCGAAAAGATCGTGGAACAAACTGGCGCTCACCTCTACCTTTCTAAACCGTCACTACATCCACGCTCATCTCAATCACCCAGACGCTTCTCCTCCGTTATATAAGATGCTATATAATCAAGGCATAAAAATTATTGAACCGGCTGCCCTGGTTTTTTCTCGGGTCTGTTAGACATATCCGAACTTGCGACCTCGAGAAGGGGCAGTAGTCTTGAACAGTGCAACTTCTCACAAAGAGTGGTTGAGGAAACCTGATGACACCGCAAGCGATCAGAGAGTTGCGTGAATATCTGCACCTGACTCAGGAAGCTTTTGCCAGTATTCTCGGCGTAACCTTTGCCACAGTGAACCGCTGGGAGAATGGAAAGACGATGCCGACTGGCGATTACCTCCGTGTTCTCCAAACCCTCCAGCAGCTGACTGCATACAACGTGCCGGGACCTGCGATCGATTGGAAGCGGGTCGGTGCGCTTAGTGCCATGGCGGCGGTGGCTGGATTCTCGCCGTTGTTGACGTTAGGCGCTGCGCTAGGCCCGGTTTTAATCGCCCATCTGCCTTCCTGGTCCGAGGTGCGTCTCTGGGAGGTCTCCACCTAGAGTCCTCGCCCAAAACCTCAAGGAAAGAACGGGGCAAGCAGAAAACGGGTTCCGCCAAAGCCTGCTTCTGCGACTGTTCACCCCGTGCGAGCAACAACGCAAAACCGGCGCGCCCCCCGCGGAGTGTCCACGCGCTGACGCCCAACGAACAGGATTGGCAATGTCTACAGAGAGAACCCTAAAGTTTCCCCAGCCCATACGAGTTCATCGTTCTTCTCTTGCCGCCGATGAGCGGAAAATGCGTAGCCTTGGTGCACACATTTTTGCAGAGTTGCTCCCTCACAGCACGGCCAGTATTGAAACTATTCGTCCTGCTTCACGACTCACCTTGGATGAGCCGAGCTGGCTGCAACTAGATCAAACATTGATCCCTTTCGACACCACTACCCAAGACCCGCACCCGTCCATTCCGTGGGCGGGGAAGGAGATCCTCCCCATGAAGGTTTATCGCACAGAATCGCGTTATTATTTCTCGTCAAAGCAGCTCTTACCGGCTGGCTCCCTCGTCTTCTTTTCCGATAAGCTCAGACGTTACGTCCATCCGACGGCTGGAACGCTCCTGGACCCCCACCCGCGCCTCCAATTGCTCTCAGAGGCTGAGACCCAGGAGTTTGAGAAGCATTGGCAGGAAACCTTGTCCCGCGTCTAAAAGGGGTGGCTCTATCCGATGACCCATTCGCCTGTGCGGCTGAGTCTGACAGTGTCCGGATCGACATCTTGGGGCAGTTGACGGGCTAACTGGACAGCTTTTTCAAAAGCTTCATGGCCCTCTAGCCCTAAAGACTTTAGCACTGGATTGTGGACCTTCTCTCTATGGATGTCGCCGCTATAAAAGTCGGTACGCCGCACCGCCCGGAGAAAAGCCCGCGCACTAGGGATGAAGCGCAGCGCCGGCATCTCAAATCCGTGAAAAACCCGGGTCAATACGTCAAAAGTGAGCGCAGGAAAATATTTGATGGAGCTCAGGATAATACTCAGGAACATCC
>CAZAYE010000465.1:0-3907 GCA_964489255.1 uncultured Enterobacteriaceae bacterium | reverse complement strand
GGATCTCAACCGCAAAGTGTTGGCCTTTCGCCAGTCGCTGCAAAACCCCAGAGTCGACCCCCGACCTTTAGCCCAGGAGCTCTATCAGATCCTCGTCGCCCCAGTTGCCAAGGACTTACGGGAGGCCAAAGCCGAGACGCTGATGTGGTCACTGGATGGGGTCTTGCGTTACCTGCCGGTGGCCTCTCTGCATGACGGAGACCAATACTTGGTCGAGCGCTATCGCAGCGTGGTTTTCACGCCGGCCAGTCAGGCCCGGCTGAAAGATCGGCCGACGGCGAAGTGGAAAGGACTCGGGTTCGGGGTCTCCCAGGCGCACGAGAATTTTATTGCCCTCCCGGCCGTGGTCGACGAGTTGAGTGGAATTATTCGTGAGGACGGGGAGAACGACACCAGCGGCGTGCTCCCCGGTACCATTAAGCTCGACACCGCGTTTACCGCAGAAGCCATGTTCGCGGCCTTACGCCAGCGCTATCCAGTGGTGCACATCGCGAGTCATTTTCAGTTCCAACCGGGTAATGAAGCAGCTTCCTTCTTATTGCTCGGAGATGGCAGTCATCTGTCTTTATCTCAGATCAAAGCACTTCCTAACGTGTTTGGGGGAGTGGACCTCTTGACCCTCTCAGCTTGTAACACAGCCACGGGAGACGCTGGAGGAGACGGGAAGGAAGTAGAAGGCTTCGGCGTACTGGCGCAACGGCAAGGCGCCAAAGCAGTGATCGCGAGTCTGTGGCCAGTGGCCGACGAGAGCACCCAGGAGTTGATGCAAACCCTTTATGGCTTGCGCGAAACGCAGACGGGCATGGCGAAGGCCGAGGCGTTACGGCAAGCCCAACTCTCGCTCCTACGAGGGGAGACGCAGGCGCGAATTTCTGCTGAGACCCAACGGGCTGCACGACGTCTCGATGACAGCGAAGGGGCCAATGCTCAGTCACACTTCACGCCGAACTCGCAGGCTCCTCATGCCCATCCCTACTACTGGGCACCGTTCATCCTGATCGGCAACTGGCAGTGAAGCCCAAGAGCCTGTTCTGCATACCTTGGGATAAAAACAGTGATCCCCGGCGTCCTCTTGGGAAGAAGTTCTTTCCCAAGGAGGTACGCCAATGATTATTGGTGACGGCTATATTCCCTACCATATTCGCGTGTATGTCGAAGCTACTTCTGCGCGAGACTTTGCGCAATTCGTCAAGATCGCAACTGGCCTGAAGCATGAGTTCGAACATGCGGGTCGCGTCGAGCATTTTCCTGAGGCCGTGATCGAGCGGCTTGCGCAAATCCCGGGAGCTCTGCAGGTGTATCCTTTCGGCGGCTACAGCGCCGTGCTGGGCGCGCTCAAGATGGTCCGTGCTTTCGGGGCGCGGCCGTGTGGCATGTACGGCGTGGTCGGGACTGGTCCTGTTGCCGAGGCGATTCAGAAGAACCTGGCGGCAGAAGGGGTCGCCCTCTTTCCGACCGTGCGCACCGCCGCCGATTCCTCAATTGAGATCACGATGATCGACACGCGTTTCCGCTTCCTCCAGGAGTTCCAAATTCACTTCTTGCGTATGCGGGATCGCAGTCACGTGCTGCGCCTTGACGCCGGGCAGGAGGAAGCGATCACCGGGTTCCTGTGTTCTCGCCCTAATCGGGGTCGAGCGGAGGTGGCGAGGCGACTCTTCGGCCGAGGACGGTTGGTATCGGTTCGTATCCATGGATTTTCCCGCTATGTCAGGGGAGAAGACTACCTGAATCTTTTGGCGCATGCACAGCAAGTATTCATCCGCTATGAAGAGATGCGCCAGCTGGGTCCTACTTTGGGGATCACTTTTCCACGAGGATGGCACCCAACCTCGCCTGACACGTATATCCACCAGTTTGCCGAGCGGCTGGGCACGTATGAGGGAGGGCGGCGGTTAGTCGCCCTTGCCTTCCACCGTGCCGTATTTCTCTACGTGCCCGATCTGGGCCTGGTCCAGTTTTAAGTGCCAGAGTCCCAGCGCCAGGCGGTGTCAGACACACGCTTTCACGGGGCACTGATGGTACAGAGTTTGCGCCTCGAACACTCCCTGCCGGCCACCACTCAGGCATTAGAGCGACTGGGGAACGCGGCGCTGCAGGCGTCTTATTGGGACAGCGCAGCTTTCCCCCCTGTCTACCCTGAGCCGACCTTCACCTGTACTGAGTCCTGGCGGGTGTGAGTGTGTTTAGGAGCAACATGAGCCCCGCGGAGTTCTTCTCGGCTCCGCGGGCACGAGCTTCTGCAGGGAAAAAACTCCCCTCCTCCTGAGTCTCTCTTTGCAGAGGAGGACAACTCATGACAACCACGACAACGACAAAACAGTCCTGGCGGTTCGCTGCCTTGATCTTGGGTATCATCGTAGTGCTAGGCTCAAGCACCCCCAGCTGGGCACGTGCTCCTCACCGTCAACTTCCGGCACAGGTCGGTATGTGCGCTCCTTGGGACCCCTGTGATGGCGTAGACTTTGTTCCCCGCCACCCTCGCCAGCCAGAAGATGACCCCTATTACGACAGAGATTATTACGACCGACGGGATTATGAGGAATATGAGCTGCCGTATGGCTCCTATGATCCTTACGAACGTACCATCACCATTCCGGTGCCAGCGCCCGAGCTCCCGCGGGGGACGGAGAAGATCATCGAGGGCATGTTTGAGCTATTCCTGCATAACCGCTAACGCCTGCACTCAAAGAGGAAAGAGTATGGAGAGAAAATTCTGCAAAGCTGCACTGCTAGAGGAGAAATGGACAGCGAAAAGGACTGAAATTCAGATTTATGGAACCAGCGCGGGAATCTAGACCCTTTTCACACCGAATTCGCAAGCGCCTTATGCCTATCTTTATTACTGAGCGCCGCTCATTCTAATCGGCGATTGGCTGTAAAACGTTCTCCTCGACGGAAAAAACGCCCACCTCAGGAGTCTTTCTCTGCAGAGGCCTGCAATGCAGGTCAATACGTGCAGAAAGGAGTGGACTGTGGCTTTATTGCAATGCCGGTCTTGCCAGGCGCCAATCTCCGACACCGCAACAGAATGTCCGCGCTGCGGCGACAAATATCCTCACGGAGCTGCTACTGCGCTAGCGCAGACGGCGGCTCCTGGTATCGGGATTATCTTGGGAATCCTCTTTCTGCTTGCGTTCCTCAGCCACGGGTGCTGAGGGCACAAGTACAGGATCAGGAGACTCTCTAAGAATAATCGTCAGGGCAGTCCCGGGTGCTGCCCTTTTCGTAGGGCTCACCGGCTCTCACGTTGCGGGAAAAAATTCCTCCCTTCAGGGGTCTTCCTCTGAGAAAAGCCTGTCATACGGGCAAATTTCATTGCAGAGGAGGCTCCATGGATAGAAAATCGATTATTTCCGGCGTTGCGCTGGCTTCTGCGTTGTGCCTGTCCTCGGTTGGCTTTGTTGCAGATCAAGAGCCTATCCCTGGGGGTGAGTTAAAGATTTTGGTTCCCGACGGCAAGCAAGTCGGTGCCTGTCCGCTCAAACATACCGACGTTGAAGCCGATATTGCGGGTTTTGTCAGCCGCGTCCGTGTCCGCCAAACCTTTCATAATTCGTCGGAGAAGAAGATCGAAGCAGTATACGTCTTCCCGCTGCCACAGGACGCCGCGGTGGATGACATGGTTATGACCGTTGGTGATCGGCGGATTGTCGGTCACATCAAACCGCGCGAAGAAGCCCGCGAGATCTACGAGGCCGCCAAAGCGGCTGGCCATATTGCTAGTCTGCTCGATCAAGAACGACCGAACATCTTCACCCAATCGATCGCTAACATCGAGCCCGGCGCTCAGGTAGTGATCGAAATCAGCTACGTCGAGACTTTGAAGTACGAAGACGGAGTCTTCGAGTTTATGTTCCCGATGGTAGTAGGACCACGCTACATGCCGGGGCAGCCGATTGATAAG
>CAZAYE010000464.1:0-3923 GCA_964489255.1 uncultured Enterobacteriaceae bacterium | reverse complement strand
CTCTCATGAGTACCTCCTGGTTTGTGATGCATACTGCAGGAAGTATCAGAGAGCCGTGAGCGCTTTTCAAGGGGAAAAGCGCTCGTTCTTTCTGCGACTCGCTCTAGCTAAGCGAGCCGTTCTCGCCAAGTTCTTTGCTGTGCAGTAGTAAAAAGCTATGTCTGATCTCGCTCCTCTCATCGCCTCCCATCGTGTCCTGGTCTGCGTCGGCAGCGGCGGCGTAGGGAAAACCACGACTGCTGCTGCACTCGCGTTGTGGGGTGCACTCCATGGACGACGGACGGCGGTGGTGACCATCGACCCAGCGAAGCGCCTCGCGGAGTGTCTCGGGTTGAACACTGCCAGCTCACCTGAGGAACCCCTGCCAAAAGAGACGTTTGCTCAGTACGGCCTGACGCCCAGCGGTACGCTCACCGCTTTGCTCGTCGATCAACAAAGCGCCTGGGACGCAGCCGTACAACGCTACGCGCCAACCCCGGAAATCGCTGAGCGCATCTTGGCAAATCGCTTTTATCAGGGACTGTCGCGCACCTTCGCCGGTTCACACGAATATATGGCGCTCGATACCCTGGCGACGTTGGTCCAGCGTGGAGTCTACGACCTCATCGTGGTGGACACGCCACCCACCCGGCAGGCGCTTGAGTTCCTGGAGGCACCGCAACGTTTACAGCGCTTTCTCGATAGTCAGGCGAGTAGGCTGTTTATCCGCTCAGCGGCCGCAGGTGGTTGGGCCGCCTTATCGGCGGTGAACCGCACGACAACTTTTTTGTTGCGGAAGATCGAAGAGGCAACCGGCATCTCAGCCTTAGAGGAAATCGTAGAGTTTTTCACTGCCATGCAGCGCATGTTTACAGATTTCGGGGACCGGTTCAGCAGGGTGAGTGCGCTCCTCGCCAGCGCGGATACCGCTTTTGTTTTGGTGACAGGCCCGGAGGAAGAAGTGCTCGCTGAAGCAGAAGAGTTTCGCGCTGGCCTGGAACGCCTAGACGTGGCACTCAAAGGAGTGGTCGTCAACCGGGTGCACGAGGAGTGGCGCGGGCACATGTTACAACGTCAGAGTGTGGCAGCGCTGGTCGAGCGCATGCGCCCGATTTTACCTATCACTCCTGGACACAGCTCTCACTTTCAGTGGTTGGCGCAGAATTTTCTCGCTTATCAGATCCGCGCGCGCGGCGAAGCCCGGCGTTTACAACGTTTCTCCAGGGCCTTCCCCGTGAGCATCCCGCTTGTGCGGGTTCCTGCATTCCCGGCGTTTCCCGCTGACCTGGGCGGACTAGTGACATTGCATCAATACTTATGCAGAGAAAAAAGAGTAAACCCGCACGCCGCCTGAGAGAAGCTTTGGAGTACACTTCAGTCGTTTTTTATTCAGTACGGATGTTCAGCAGTCTGCTGACTATCTCTGGGTCTCCCACGATTCTGGCTTGAGCCGCACGGGCCGGCCAAAGCTCACCTGTCCTTTATCGATGCGCAGAGAGAAACCACAATCAGGGTTGTGGCACACCCAGAGTTTAAACGGAATGTCATTACCTTGCGGTCCGTAATCAGACAAAGGTAGGAGCACGCCCTTGTGGCAACGCTGGCATTGAGGCCACTCCTTCTGAGCCATAAGCACCCTCCTCTCCTCCCAGTATAGAACGAAACATTTGTGAAAGAAGAGGGAAGGGACAAAAAAGTGGGGCCGTCCGGCCTCGCTTAGGCGGTTGCGAGCCTCAGATCCCGTGCCTGGGTAGAGTACGGTTCTGGGAGCGCACACCGCGGGGCTTGCATCCACAACCCCTCAAGGTTGTAAAATTGGCGAACGGTCTCGTAAAAGATGTGGACGACCACGTCACCAAAGTCCAGCAACACCCATTGTCCGTGGGTAAAGCCTTCGATCGCCAAGGGCTTCACCCCCATTGTCGCCATAGATTCTTCGATGGCGCGGCAGATACTTTGCACTTGGATATCGGAACGCCCAGTGCAAATGACGAAGTAGTCGGTAACCGATGTTAAAGCTCCAACCTGGAGGACGACAAGATCGTAGGCTTTCTTATCAAGCGCGGACTGTGCACACCGTAGGGTTCTTTCCCAACTGCTGTCCGACTTCAATGCGGTGCTCCCTCTGACTGATACAAAGCGTGATGGGTAATGTAGGCTTCTATGGCTAGCGGGACCAGATACCGGATGGATTTGCCTCGGCGCACCTTGTCGCGGATTGTTGAGGCCGCGATGGCAAGGCCAATAATCTCATGCAGGATAAGGAAATGACCTGAAGGGTGTCGATACACGTTCGAGGCTGAATCGTACCAGAAGAGTTGCTGCAGAGCAACGGGAAGAAACAGCTCTGGGGAAGGTGTAGGCGTACCGGGGCGCGAGGTGACGAGGAGGTCGCAAAGTTCTGGAATAACAGAGTAATCTTTCCAGGTGACCAGCTCACGGAAGGCGTCCATACCAACGATAAAAAGCAGAGAGGCTGGCCGGACCACGGCAAGAAAATGGCGAATCGTATCCACCGAGTAAGACGGACCCGACCGTTCCAACTCTACTGCCGAAGCGGAAAAGTGGGGATTATCAGCCACTGCAAGCTCAACCATTTTGAGGCGATGAGCAGCAGGCACCAAGTCACTGCCACTTTTGTGAGGCGGGGTAGCTGCCGGCACGAAATACACGTGGTCGAGTGCAAACGCCTCACGTACCTCTTCGGCGCTGCGGAGGTGCCCAAGATGGATGGGATTGAAGGTGCCGCCGAATAGTCCAACTCGCATATTAAAACAGGGACTGGGGGCCATAGGGAAGAGGAATGGGGGAATCGGAGAATCGGGGAACCGGGGAATCATAGCCTTCTTTTTCCTTCACCGTTTCACCGTTTCTCCGTTTCTCCGTTTCGCTCATGTATCGGTCCCCCACCCCCTATTCCCGGACCTGTCCATTGCCGTAAATGACATATTTGTAGGTGGTCAGCTCGCGTAGACCCATGGGACCACGAGCGTGTAAGCGGTTCGTCGAGATCCCTACCTCGGCACCAAAGCCGAACTCATACCCGTCGGTGAACCGCGTCGAAGCGTTGGCATAGACCGTCGCTGAATCGATCTCGCGCAGAAAGCGGCGGACATGAGAGTAGTCCTCACTGACGATTGCATCAGCTAAGCCGGATCCGTTGGTAGTAATGAACTCGATCGCCTCGTCGAGCGCACCGACGACTTTGATGGACAGGATAAGGTCAAGATACTCGGTGCACCAATCCTCCTCGGTCGCTGCTTTGACCCGAGGAACCAGGAGGCGAGTCCGTTCACAGCCTCGGACTTCTACCCCAGCTTTTTCTAGCTCAGCAATAAACTTCGGCAGGAACTGCGGTGCCACGTCTTCGTGCACCAACAAGTTCTCCATCGCATTGCACACCCAGGGCCGTTGGACTTTGGCGTTAAAACAAATACGCGCCGCTTTTTCGAGATCAGCCCTGGCATCGACATAGGTGTGGCAGATCCCAGAGAAATGTTGAATCACAGGAATGGTTGAGCGTTCGGTGACCGCGCGGATTAATTCCTCTCCGCCGCGTGGAATGATGACATCGACAGAGCGATCTTGCTTGAGGAGCAGTGCCACAGCCTGTCGGTCGGTCGAACACACAAACTGGATCGCGGCTTCTGGCAAACCAGCAGTAACTGCCGCTGCGGTCAGTGCGTCGACGATGGCGGCGTTCGTCCGCAACGCTTCAGAGCCGCCTTTGAGGATCACCGCATTCCCTGCTTTCAGACACAACCCGGCGGCATCGGCCGTCACATTAGGCCGCGCTTCGTAGATCACGCCGACGACCCCCAAAGGCACCCGCACCTGGCCGATTTCCAAGCCATTAGGCCGGCGCCACATCGCTATCGTTTCCCCGACCGGATCGGGGAGGTCAACAATCAGTTCCAACCCTTTAGCCATCGCATCGATCCGTG
>CAZAYE010000463.1:622-3934 GCA_964489255.1 uncultured Enterobacteriaceae bacterium | reverse complement strand
GTATCAGCAAGAAGATACCTCACAGAACGACTCGTTCTTGATGGACCGCGTCCGTTTCTATACGGAAGGCATTCTCTATAAATACTTCCAATACAAGGTCGAGGCAGAGTTTGCTAGCAGCTCTATCTTGCGCGATGCCTATCTCAACCTGAACTATGATCCGCGGGGCAACGTACAAATTGGCCAATACAAAGTCCCGTTTAGTTACGAGGCGCTCCTCTCAAAACGTTACCTCGACTTAGTGGAGCGGTCAGCAGTGACCTTAAGTGCCGTGAACCCCAGCCGAGACATTGGGGGAATGGTGCACGGACGGCTTGGCAGTGGACGGCTTGCTTACCAACTGGCAATACTCAACGGCAGTGGCCAAAACCGCGCTGATACCAACAGCGCCAAAGACCTCGCTGCTCGGTTCGTGTTAGCGCCATTTATCACTCAGAAAGATTCCCTGCTGGCGGGGCTCAACTTTGGTGGGGCAGCCACCTATGGGTACCAACCCAAGGGGAAAAGCATCTCCGGTATTACCCCAACAGGGTTCGAGTTCTTCCGTGCGGTGGACGTACGTGGGGACCGGCTGCGTGCCGGTGGGCACCTGGCGTGGTTTTATGGCCCTTATTCGCTCTCGGGTGAGTATATTTATACCTCTGAAGAAAGGCAAAAGCTCGGCAAAAACCGTGAGGATCTCTCCGACTTTGTGACCTCAGGCGGCTACATTGGTGGAACCTGGCTTCTAACGGGAGAGAAGAAGGTCTTTAACCGGCCGAACCGGCCGCTGCTCATTTTTTTGCATCCACTAGGCAACGCAGATGGGTGGGGGTCGTGGGAGTTGGCGGCGCGCTACGAAACCTTTAGCTTGGATAATAAAGGGGGTGTTGGCAAACCTGGAGCACTCAAGCGCAATACCTTTGAGGCGGCCCGGCTTGGGGTGAACTGGTATCTCAACCCCTGGACACGAGTCTCAGTAGAATACCTCTATTCTCTCTTCGATGACGCGAAACGTTCTCCCCGTTTGGGCCACCATTCTGTTAACTCTATCCTCAGCAGAGTACAGGTGGAGTTCTAAAGTGGACACCAAACGATCGCTAGCCAAAGCAGCGCAGGAACGTCGATGAAACTGACCGGTACCCAAACCTTTCTCGCCCCACGCCAGCAGGTGTGGAATTTTCTCACTGACCCACACCGCCTGGCCAAGTGCATGCCTGGCTGTGAAAACCTGGAACCCGTCGGCGAGCACGAATTCAGCGGCGTGATCAACGTCGGCTTGGCCGCGGTCAAAGGCGTGTACAATGGCAAGGTGAAACTTGACGAGCTCCAGCCACCGGTCCACTACAAAATGATCCTGGACGGCAAGGGCAAGCAAGGTTTTATTAAGGGCGCAGGCACGATCGATCTGGAAGAACAGACTGGTCAGACTGTGCTCAAATACAATGGGGATGTACAGATTGGCGGCCCGCTAGCCAGTGTGGGGCAGCGTATGATCGATGGCGCGGCCAAGATGATGATCGGTCAGTTCTTCACCGCCATGGAGGCCGAACTCAAGGCCATGCCAGGCGAGGAGGTACGGCAAGGCGTGCTGATCAACCTTTGGCGTTCGCTGCGCAAATGGTTGCAAGAGAAGTTTGCTGGGTTGTCGGGGAAGAAGACGCCAACGTCGTGAAAGGTCGGCAGAAACAGGGAATCGGGGAAATGGAGAAGTAAAGACAGCAGTTTTGACTCTGGGTAAAAAATCTCCGATTCTCCGTTTCCGTCTCGATGGCTAACAGTTTTCAAACATGGACCTCCTGCTCACCGGCACCAAACACGCCTTCTGGCTCCTGCTCTCCGGCGATCCAGAAGTCTGGCGCATTACCTTCCTCTCGTTACAAATCTCACTCTCGGCCACGGTGTTGAGTTTGCTGATTGGTATTCCTCTTGGCACGCTGCTCGCGTTACATCGCTTTCCTGGGAGGCAACTGGTCATCAGTTTTGTCAACACCGGCATGAGCCTGCCGCCGGTGGTGGTTGGCTTGTTCGTGACTATTCTGCTGTGGCGTAGTGGACCACTCGGGTTCCTCCACTTGTTGTACACGCCCACCGCTATGGTTCTTGCTCAGGTTATTATCGCCGCGCCGATTGTGACTGGTCTGACCTTAGCCGCTATCCAGCAACTCAACCCGAAGCTTAGGTTGCAGATCCTGGCATTAGGTGCTTCGCGAGCACAACTTATATGGCTGTTGTTGCGCGAAGCCCGGTTACCATTGCTGGCTGCAGTGATGGCCGGGTTTGGTGGTGTCATCTCTGAGATCGGGGCGTCGATGATGGTAGGTGGGAATCTGCTCGGCTACACACGCGTCCTGACGACTGCCACAGTGATGGAAACGAGCAAAGGCAATTTCGACATCGCGATTGCGTTGAGCGTCATTTTGCTACTGGTAATCTTCGGCGTGAACGCTGTCCTTACCTACACCCAGCAGCGCCAGCGGCCACTCTAATGAGTGCGGATTGTCGAATGCAGAATGCGGATTGTAGGGGTACAATATCCGTTCGCAGTGAAGAGGAAAGCACAGGGGAGGACGGATGAGTGCTGCACCTCTGCTGGCAGTTCAGAACCTGCGCGTCGAAGCCGACAGACAGACACTGCTGTCGGTTCCCCATTTGGAAATCGTCCGCGGCGAGGTCCTGGCTCTGATCGGCCCCAACGGCGCGGGCAAAAGTACGCTTTTGCAAGCACTGGCGTGCTTGCGTGAACCAACTACTGGCACGTTGTGCTTTGCTGGACAAACGGTTGACCTCCATAATCCTCCGCTCCTGTTGCGCCGTCGCCTGGCGGTCATCTTTCAGGAGCCGTTACTCTTCGATGCCACTGTCGAGGAGAATGTCGCGAGCGGACTGAAACTCCGCGGTGTAGCGAAGACGACCATTCGCGAACGAGTGACCCTGTGGTTAGAACGGCTAGGAATCGGTCACTTAGCTGCTCGCCAGGCTCGCACGCTTTCTGGTGGAGAGGCGCAACGGACCAGCTTGGCGCGAGCCTTGGTCCTTGAACCAGCTTTGCTCCTGCTCGACGAGCCTTTCTCTGCGCTTGATCCGCTGACTCGGGAGGCGTTGATCGACGCTTTTCATCACCTCCAACGACAGACTCAGATTACCGCTCTTTTTGTGACGCATGACCGGCTTGAAGCGTTACGCGTGGGAGATCGTATCGCAGTGATGAACCGCGGAGCAATCGCACAGATTGGCACTCCAGAGGAGGTCTTTAGTCAGCCGGTGAACGAAGCCGTCGCCAGCTTTGTCGGGATCGAAACGATCCTGCGCGGCCAAGTAGCATCGCAAACC
>CAZAYE010000463.1:0-612 GCA_964489255.1 uncultured Enterobacteriaceae bacterium | reverse complement strand
ATTGCCACGGCCTCTTCTTTACCAGTAGGGACTCCTGTGACGCTTTGTATCCGACCCGAAGAAGTCACTCTCCTGGCTCCTCCTGGAGGAGCCAGGCATGGCTTGCCTCTCCAACCCTCCAGCGCGCGCAACCATTTTCCCGCGCGGGTGACGAAGATCCTGCCCTGGGGAGTCGCGCTCAAGGTACATCTCGACTGCGGCTTCCCTCTCGTCGCATTTGTCACACGGCCCTCGGTGGAAATCCTCAATCTGCGCGAGGGAGGAACAGTGATCGCTACCTTCAAGGCCACCGCCGTGCATGTAATCTCGGATTCATAACAGGTCCAGATACCAGGCGATGAGATGCTCACCAAAGAAGAGGTAACATAACGCACCGAAAGAGAGGAACGGACCGAAAGGAAGTGCGAGTTGGCTGTTCTCGTTGTGGCGTATCATTGCAGCAGCCCCTACAATCGATCCAATCAGAGAAGCAGAAAACAGAGTAAACGGAACCGCGCGCCAGCCAAGAAACGCGCCGATCATCGCCAGCAGCTTTACATCTCCACCTCCCATCCCTTCTCTGCCAGTGATGGCCCGGTAGCCGAGAGCGACCGCCAGCAACACCCCAGCCCC
>CAZAYE010000462.1:0-3957 GCA_964489255.1 uncultured Enterobacteriaceae bacterium | reverse complement strand
TCCAGAGGGTCAGGGAGTGGACCGGCAAACCCGAAATCTTCTTCTCGTATCCGAACGGCCAGCCAGGCGACTTCAACCAACGCGACAAGCGGGTGCTCCGATCCCTGGGCATTCAGGCCGCGGTGACGACCATTGATGGCTTGAGTGATGACGAGAATCGTTTTGCCCTCCGACGCATTGCAGTGGGCGGGCAGACGACATTTGCCCAATTCGTTGCGGCGGTCAGTGGTCTCCGTGACCTCGTTGCGCGGGTGATCAGAAAGCGAAACCGTAGCTATCTGTATGAGAATCCAACTTGTTGAACATGCTGCGGCCCTCGCGGCGCACCGCACGGCGTGGAACTCTCTGCTCCAGCGCAGTCCCACGAATACGATCTTCCAGACGTTTGAATGGTTCGCGTCGTGGTGGGAGGTGTTTGGCGATGCCTACGATTTACGCGTCCTCCTCGGTTTTGTCGGCGACTCCCTGGTCGCCGTTGCGCCGTTAGTGCTCAGCCACCAGCGCAGGTATGGTCGGCCAGTCGCTTGCCTGGAGTTCGCCTGCACCGCCCCATCGGATTACGCTGATTTTCTCTACCAGGATCAGTCAAGTTTGCGCAGCCTGGTACAAGCGCTCCGCGCCGAACTTGCTTGGGATGTCCTCAACTTTGATCGTATTCCGTCCGTTTCACCGACGCTCCCGGTGTTAGCGGAAGAATTCCCCGGATGGCGTGGAACTTCGTTTTGCTGTGATGTGGCCTCAGCGTACGTCTTCGGGCCAACGAATGATGGCAGCGACATTGTCAGGAAAAAAAGCCTGCGGCGTCATACGAACGGGCTCCGCAAGGCAGGCACGGTCGAGGTTCGGCATCTCACCCAAGGAGAACTCATCGAGCCCGAGCTTGAAGCGTTCTTCCAGCAGCACATTGAGCGTCGCTCCCTCACCGCAGTTCCGAGCCTCTTCCTGAACCCTCGGGAGCAGAAGTTTTATCGCCTCCTCACCCGACGCCTCGCCCCACACGACTGGGTGCTCTTTACGATTGTGACTCTGAACGGCCAGGCCGTGGCCGTTCACTACGGGTTTCTCTATGAGCGCCGCCTGCTGTGGTATAAACCCTCCTTCTCTCCCCAGCATGCTCACCTCTCCCCTGGAGAAGTCTTGATCGCCGAACTCTTTCACTATTGTCGCGCGCACGCGCTGAGCGAACTTGATTTCACGATTGGCAATACGCCATTCAAAGAACGCTTTACCAATGTCAAACGCTACAACGTGGAGTTCCAAGCCTTCCGCAGCGGCTTCTGGCAACAGCTGAGTTATGCTGACCGCGCCCTCCGAGAACGGGCGAAGCGTGTACGTCTGGTGCGCCAGTTACACGGCGCATGGGGCCGTGTCCAAAACCGAGTGAGTGCGAGAGGGCTTCTGGAATGAAACGAAGAAAGGCGGTCTTCAGCATCCAGGGAAACACTCCTCCGGCCCTCCCGCTCCTCACTGAGAGAGAACAGAGCATCCGGTCACCACCACCACCCAGTAACAGTATAGAGATCATACTCACTGTATGGCTGTTCCCAGACCGACGAAAAAAGCACGATGGACCCGTCCCAGGAACTGGTTGCCTGTGGCTCCGCCCAATAATCTTTTTTGCCATCGATGCGGCTTTGGTCGGAATGATGATGGGCAATGCGCCGCACTGCACCACTGCCGTCGAGCTTGAGCCACAAGACTTCGCGAGAGTAGGGATACTGGGTATTCTCTGGGGTCGTGTAGGTTGACAGTAACACCCAGCCAGGATGCTGACGAGAAGCGATGCCGCTGAAATGCGGAGTAAACCATCCCCACCCAACATCCAGCAGTTTTGTTTTCTCCCCATCAGCAAGCCGAGCTAGTGCAATCGGACAGCCACTGGGCGAGCCGAGCTCTGTGAGCGCCTGTGCACTAATGGCATGGTACACAATGACCTCATTCCCTTCGGCATCGTAGGCGAAGTCTGCGTGCGCAGTGTCGCTGAAGGCCGTGCGCAGATAGGAGAGAGTGCTCCGGTCATAGACGCGCGTGCCCTGGCCGTCGACCCACTGGGCGATCACGTACTTCCCTGAGGGACTCATACTCACCCAATCGGGCTTCCCAGCGTTCGCCCAGGTAACTACGATTTTTTTGGCAACGAGATCGACGACCACAATGTCAGCAGTGGAGTAAGAACTATCGGGAAAACCCAAAAACGCGTAGTACTGCCAATCATCAGAAGGGCGACCCTCCTCCTTCGAGGTAATGGCATAGTACTCCGGGAAGGACATGAGGACTTCTGATTGCCCGGTGTCAGTATGAAAGACGCGGATCTCATTCGTCGCACGGTAAAAGAGACGGTCAGGAGAGGTCGGATGCCACGACATCTCCGGGTCGCCGCGTTGCGCTCCGATCTTGTACAGGAGGGAGCCGCTCACTAAGTCACGCACTTCAAAATATCCACGATCGGCGCCGCCGATGACACGCACGACTACTTGAGTATTATCCGCGTTGAGGGCAGGATAACGGGAATACTCATGGCGTAAACCTAAAGTCTCGTTGGTGGAGGTGGAGGGAGCCATACTCGGGTCGGTCACGCGCGTGATCGTCGTGCCAAAGGTGGGATCGGTAAAGGGGGTGTGGAGGAGTGGTCGGAGCGCCGTCGGAACGGGAAGAACACTCTGATTACTCAGGAAGGTATCGGTAGCTGTTGGTTCCGAGCTTGATGGCGGCTCGCTGACTACGGCAGTAACCGTCAGGCTGCGAGTGGCAGTGTTGTTCCCCCGGTTCGATTCCGTCACACTTCCAGTCGTGTTCGCCTGGACAACAAGCGAATACGTGTCAGGCGTCAGGCTGCTGGGGACAGTCACGTTGAAAGATTCCAGGCTACTGCTACCGGCCGGCAACCCCCCGATCGTATGGTCCGCCAGGGTCGTCCGGCCGGCTGGGCCATCCAGATAGTAACCTGTTGTGAATTCTCCAGCACCTCCGCAACCTGCATTGGCAATGGTATCGGTGATGGTAATCGTTGAGCCGGCGGCACTGGAGGCCGGTGCTTCGAGGGCAGTCACAGTCAGATCCGGCGGAGGCGCCGAGGCCACTACGGCGCTGAAGTTGCTGTAGATGATGTTGTTGGTGGTCTTGACCTCCCCGTTTTGGCGCGTGGGGTTGATATTGGCGGTCAGCCGCATCGCCGTCGTGCCCGCCGGCAGCCCACAGGGCATGGGGAATGAAACCGCCTGTGAGGTTGACGCCCAGCGGGCGAGCGGGGGCACAGAGGCCTGGCCCAGGATCAAGAGCTTGCTTGCATTGCTACTTGGCGCCGCCGCAAACTCTACGGTGGTCGCGGGCGCCGATACATCGCTGAGGTTCGAGGCGGAGTAGACAATGGTGATCGGTCCCGAGGTGGTATAGGGCTTGACATTGGCGTTGACGGAATAGTCGGGGGTGGAGTAGTCGGCGGCGGTGGTGGGCGGTGGACAGACTAGGGGGCTGACGAGCGCGCAGCACAACGCGGTTCGTCGGACGAAAGCACTATATTCCATAAGCCTCTCCTTCGGTAGTCACTCGCGACCAGAGGTCGCGCTCCCTCTCACACAAAGTGTTTTATCGTTCGACGTCTTGCTCGAATGTAGCAGCCAGTCACAAACGCAGGGCAGGAACGTCCATCGAAAATTTCACTTATAGTGAATTTTCACACACTCCGTCCGCTTTCAGCGGCTCTCCCCAGGACCGGTTTCCCCTTCCCGGTAGGCAACCGATTCCTGGACAGTACGGGCTACCGCTCCGAACGGCAGTGAACGATATCTCTCTATGTTTGTCGGACTAACGCGGAGAACAGAAAGAGTGCATAGGCATCTGTTTCAGCGCCGCAGTATCGCTCTTTCCCATTGAATCACCACCTTCCCCTGTGATCACCTGACTGTCGGGCACCGCACGGATTACTCTAGACGCGGAGGATAGTATCACTCGTTATGT
>CAZAYE010000461.1:0-3960 GCA_964489255.1 uncultured Enterobacteriaceae bacterium | reverse complement strand
GGCCTGCTCCAACTCCTCCAGGATAACGATCCCGCCGCCAGCCGACGGAACCAATCCGTCCCGGTACTTGTCGAAGGGCCTGGAGGCTTTCGTAGGTTCGTCCTCCCTAAGGGAGACTCCTTTTAGAGCGTCGAATTGGCAGAGATATTCCCACGTGTCCTCATGAACCCCCCCGCAGATACCGAGATCCTGTAGTCCCCCTCTAATAAGCTGGAAGGCAAGCCCAATGGCTGCCGCTCCGGTGGCGCAGGCGGCAGAGACGGTGAGGCTGTATCCCCGGGTGCCCAAGAGAACAGAGAGATTGGCCGAGACCGAGTCAGCTATCACCTTTTGGAGCGCGGTTCCTCCCAACTTCTGGCTTTTGTCATGGAACATGCGGCACTGTTGATAGATGTCCTGAAAGTTCCCAATATTGCCAGTAATAACCGCTGTTCGATCGTTCTTGACTTGCTGCGGCTCCAGCCCTGCATCTTCCAACGCTTGCTGCGTGGCGTGCACAGCAATATAGGATCCAGGACCCATCTGACGTAAGTTCCTCTTAGGGACTTCAGGAGGTCCTAGATCTTTGATCCTGCCCCCGAGGCCGCTGCGAAAGCCGAGGCTCTTGCGTTCCGGAATAAACTCAATGCCTGAGCGGCCCTGCTGCAGAGAGTCCAGGACTTCGCGGGCGCTGTTCCCTATAGGGCTGGCAATACCTATGCCGGTAATAGCGACCTGCCGCATTTCTCCCTCACAACTTGCGAAGGATAAGGTAGGCATTGGTGCCCCCTAACCCTGCATTAAAGGTCATCACCGTTTGAGCCGCCTAGCGGTGGTTTCAGTACGGTCGCGTTGTTCAGCGCAATTTCACACCACAACTTATAACAACCCTTTTTCCCACCGTGT
This sequence comes from uncultured Enterobacteriaceae bacterium, assembly GCA_964489255.1. GTDB lineage: Bacteria > Desulfobacterota > Binatia > Bin18 > Bin18 > CAZAYE01. The sequence continues at coordinate 3,075 of CAZAYE010000461.1, read as the reverse complement.
CCAGCGAGAAAAGTTCGTCTATTCCTCTCACACTTCTTTCCCCTTGTCCTTGACCACGACGGGCAAATATCCCTTTTGCCCTGTAGAGGTTAAGGCAATATGCAAAGCGAGGCAACCCCATGCAGGATGGCGGCAAGCTTACCTTCAACTCTGTGCGCTTCCATGGCTGTTTCCCCAATGAAGAGCCGTCCGTGGGGCTGCTTCTAGGGCAAACGGGATGGTTCCAATTTCATGACAATTGTTCCAGCAGCGCCTTGGCCTCTTTCAGCTCTGCGGTGTCAAATCCCTCGGTAAACCAGCCATAAATCTCCGCCAACGCTTTGGGGGAAAGCGAGAGTGCCTGCTTACCGCGCCACACACAGCCATTCATCCCATCTAAACGAAATAAATCAAAGCTGACTGCTTTCTCTTGCTGCATTTTCCCCTCGCAGCGTTTCTTAGACAAACCTTAGAGTATTCTTAGTCTTTCCTTATGACTTCCCATCCTCACCTTCGCTATCCTTCTCCCACAAGAGATGAGTCGCTGCAAGGGAAAAACCTCGTGCAGGGCTAAGCGGAAAGATGAAGCAGAAATCAGAAGGGGAATCTCCCCTGTCGCCCCAGTGGGCGTTTGTGGTGCAATTTCGGGTGGGAACGGATGTAGAGAGGGGTTCAGTGGAGGGTCGAGTGGAGCATGTGGTGATTTGCTACGCCGTTTGTAGCACTGCTACGCCCTTTGTAGCGCCTCCCCAGGTGAACGGTTGCGCTGGAAAGGAGGTGGTGTCCCTTGAGGGTAGGAGCACTTCTTGGAAGCAGGTTATAAACACAGAAAGGGTAAGGTGAACTGAACTCAACACATCAAATGGAGGAATGTCATGAACCTGAATAGGTTAGCGGTAGGTTTCGCTATGGTACTTCTTATGGTCGTTGCAAGCGGAAGGGCGGAAGCCCTGGAACTTACACTTAGTGGGAGCCTTAATGGTACCTTTGTCAGTACGCCGATCGACACCAATGGGGATGGCACAACGGCCACCTTGGGACTGGGGACATTGTCTACCGCCCTGGGCAAGTTCACTGTGCAAAACGTGGCCGAATTTCTCTTCCCCCTGGCTGCACCTGTCATCTGTCCGACTGACAATGTTGAGTTCCCGTTTTTGTTGAACACTGGCATCATAACCTCCGGGCTGACAGGGGACCAGATCTTTTTTGAGTTTTTCACCGGGACGCTCTGCTTTGATCCCACCACGGGTATTGGCACTGCTAGTGGGGCAGGAAACATTACTGGAGGCACTGGGCTGTTTGAAGGTGCGACTGGCACCTTGACAGGTGTGACCACCGTGACACATGTGCTCTTTGATTCGGCGGGCAACATGGCTTTCGGTAGTCGGAACGGCACGGCCGCGGGTACGCTCATCATCCCATAGACCTTAGCAACGGCAGATAACGCGGGGTTGCTGACTTCGCTACGCTTGGCCTAAACTGCCTTCGGCGACTTCGGCAACCCCGGAACCATTAGACGCCTTTTGACCCCACTCTCCTTCTCCTTGATCCCCGACTCCACCTATCCAATAATCTCCACCCCTATGGGGTAAGGCCAAGGAACCCGCCGGGTTGGATCCTCCTTTCTGTTCTCACATAACCACGACGCTGCGTGCCACCTCGCCCTTCTCCATTGCCACGAACGCCTCATTTACCTCCTCGAGCGAGTAGGTGCGGGTGACCAGTTCGTCAAGCTTAAGCTTTTTGTTCATGTACAGATCAATGAGTTTGGGCATGTCCACCCGCGGGCGGGTGATCGGGCGCGTTAGGCCGCAGGAGGCTCTCTCTCCCTCGATCTTAGGCGCAGTCCGTGTATAATCTCCTTGACATAAGCCCATCGAACTCCAGCGAGGTATCCTATGAAAAGCTTGATCGAGGGACTGCCGCCTGAGATTGCCAAACGGATTCACCCGGACTGGCAAAAGAACGAGACCGAATACTGGGTGCAGCGGGACAAATTACTCTCCCAATATCGTAATCAATGGATTGGTTTTGCCAATGGCCGCGTCATTGTGTCCGGGACGAGTCCAGTCGAAGTCTTTCATGCTGCCCAAGCGTCGGGGCGGCATCCGTTCGTTACCTGTGTCGGTCGTGAGAACGAACCGAGTCGTATGCGCCGGGCCTCATTCTTGTACGATCCCACGTATCCGCACGAACCCCTGCCGGTGATCACGGTAGAATTTCGCAAGCAGGCCGGATCGCCTGGGTTAGTGTTGGATCATGTGATTCCTGACACCGGCGCGGACGCGAGTGCTCTGCCGTGGTCAGACTGTGAGCAGTTGGCACTTGATCCTGGAGATGGTGCCCCTGGCTTGATGGGCGGCGTGGGAGAAACCGCTATTCCGACGGTCGTCTTCCAGGCTTGGGCTCATCTTGATGGTAATGAATACCCATGTCGGCTCCAGGCAGATTTTATTGGACACGAGCATATCCTGGGCCGAGATGTGTTGAACTGTCTGGATGTACTGTTCCGTGGTCCTGCCCGTGAAGTCATCATCAATCCGTAACAATAAATGGCTAGCGGCGCTGCCTAATCGGGTAGCCAGGGAGGTCGCCCTCCCCGGCCCCCACAACACCCCGCATGCGGGTCCGCACGGGGCGTTTCACGGAGGAGAGGAAAGGGGGGAAATACTCCCCCCCCAAGGCTGGCAGTATGGCACGACGCCGAGCGGGCTGTTCCCCTGGCGGGGCTCCCTGCTGCGAGTTGTCCAGTGCTCCTCCTTGGTCCTCCGTGTCTGGTCCTTCCCCCGGTCCCCCGCCTTCCCAAGGGCGTTCGGCTCCTCTGACCCGAGCTGACTCCTACGGTGGCGTCAGAGCGGGTTACCCCAGCTCCGAGTGGTTTTCCGTGGCCCGCCACTTCCCCGCACCTTCCCCGTAGGTCTCCCCGGATAAGACCGTGAGTGGTCGTTGCCCAAGCGGGGCATTTACCCTACCCCCTGGTTCACCGGACTTTGCTGTGTTGTGCCAGCTCGTCCGAGGGGCGCGAGCCTTCTATGCCCTTTGTGTTCCTCGCCTCGCAACGCCGTCGCCGGCTTCCTTCAGACCCCACCTCACGGT
>CAZAYE010000460.1:0-3962 GCA_964489255.1 uncultured Enterobacteriaceae bacterium | reverse complement strand
CAAGATCCGCGCGCGGGATGAGCACCCCGTACTTGAAGCGCACCTATCGAAATACCGTAGCCTCATGCCTTCCCTCGCGTTGCTCTTTCACTTGCTGGAGGTAGTGGACGGCGCTGTTGAAGGGCCAGTGTCGCACCGTGCAACCGTGATCGCTGCAGCGTGGTGTGACTTTTTGGAGACCCATGCCCGGCGCATTTACCAGGGAGTGACCCAGCACGCGCTTTTCTCTGCGAAACGTCTGGCTGAACGTATCACGGCAGCGGCTCTGCCAAGTCCGTTCACGGCCGGGACCATCCTGCGTAAGGGATGGTCCGGACTCTCCACCATTGAGGAAGTTCGCGACGCAGCCGGGCTCCTAGAAGACCTACGCTGGCTACGGTCTGCAAAACCCCCTGCAAGCGAGAAAGGCGGACGCCCACGATTTCATTACCTCATCAACCCGCGACTGCCCAAGGAGGAGAAGCAACGTGAAGTATCTTAACGCGCTACTGCGAGAGGCCGAAAAAACTCCACACCCCAGGGGGGAGGAACCGACGAAACCTATAAAACCAGTTTCATTGGTTTTGTCGGGTACTGACGGTAGGAGTGCCCAGAAATTCGAGCAGGCTTTAGAGCCCCCCTGGTCCTGCCCAAAATGCAACGGCCAGGTACGCCTTGAGCCGGTTGATGAACATGTCCCCTCTCGCTTCTGGGCGTGCACTCGGTGCGGTGCCTGGGGTGGGACGCGAGACAGTGCCACTTATCCTACGGTCTGGGTGGGCAGCGGAGCGGTGCAGTGAGGCGGTATGAGCAGAGCCTGGAAAGGAGCCGAAAGGCAGGCGGCGCAAGCGCTAGGCGGGAGACGCAACCAACGGGGCGCGGACTTCTCCAAAAGTATGCCGGATGTGGAGCACGCGCTGTTCAGCGTCGAAGTGAAGTACCGTAAAGCTCTTCCTCGCCTCCTCCGCTTAGGTCTCGACCAAGCCGCTAGCTACGATCGTACGAAGCCTCCGCTCTTAGTCGTCAAGCAGAAGCACCAGAAAGGCGCGCTCGTAATACTGAAGCTAGCAGACTTCGTTGACCTGTTTGGCCCGCTCGTTGAGAATGCGCCAGAGGGCGAACAAGTACAGGATGAGCATGAAGAAGCTTCCACAATCAACCTATACGCCACGATCGCCACACCGCGCGAGCTGTGAGCCGCGTTGTGGTGCGATCATGCCGGCGTCATCGCCAGGCGCGGCGAGAGAGGCCTTGCTCGGCGAGTCAGGCAGCCAGGAATTCTTTGGGTCCTTCCAGGGCGACCGCCGCTTGCCGGTTGTAGTTTGGCATCCTTCGCGCTTATTTTGAACTTCGTTTTTTGTTTCGGTGCTTTTTTAAGGGGGGTAAGTAGAAATGGGCCTCTCACGGGCAGATAAGCAACGCCTCGCCATACGCTACACCGCGGGGGCTCCTCTAGCCGAATTATGTAGCGAGTTCGGGCTCGCAGAGAAGGAATTTCATCGGTTACGCGAAGGCGATGAGGACTTCTCGGCGATGGAAGAAGCGGCCCTGAATGAGGCCTGGGATGAGGGCTGCCGGCTGCTCCGTGCCCAAGCCCACGCCACGGCCAAGACGCTGCGGGAGTTGGCTCAACTGGACCCCAAAAACCTTGAGGTGAGCATGGGCCCAAATGGTGGCGAGATCTGGAGGCGCAAGCTGGATCCGCGCCTTGTCCGCGAACAGCGACGGGCGGCAGAAAAGATCCTGGAATTCTGGCTTGAAGCGAAGCGGCTGAAAGAGCGAGAGGAAGCGCGGCTACAACGCCTAGGTGGCGGCTGGTAAGAGGAGGCGGGGAGGGACAACTCCCACATAGAACCCGGTCGCCCATTGCGGCCAGCCTTCATAATTGGCCTTTACGCGGTCCGCAAGTGAGGCCATCTCCAAACCCTCCTTTTTCTCCTTGCTCTACTGGGATTGGATAATCTCCACCTTTCATGGCGACATTGCCCATGGAGGTTATCGAGAAAATTTAATATCGTCCAAAACCCACTTCTCCCCACCAGCAAAACGCACAACGACTACATAGTAATTGCGGATCTGGGCACCAAAGCTATTTGGGGCATCCACGTAAGAGCTTATTTGATGACGACAGCTTCCCAAGTAACGGTATTGATCTTTCCAAAACCAAGGGAATTCCGCCGTTGCGGGAGCTTTAAGGCTCTTCGTCACGAATTCTTTAGCGATGACCCTAGCTGTCGCCTCATCTTTGCATCCAGGCTCAGCCTCCATGGAGGAGATACGTTGCCGTTCTGCCGTTGCATATTCAGTTTCTCGCCTCATCCTCTGCTCTTGAGAAATCGCCTGACGGCGTTCTAGCTCAGTCTTTTCCTGAGCAATCTGCTCAGTCATTTGCTGCCGCTCTCGGATTTGTTGGGCGAGCTTTCGTAACGGAATGCCAAGGCGATTGATATCAGCGCAGATACTACGGGAAGTAATAAATTGGGAATCTTGGGTGCCAATTTTCTCAATAAGCTGGCCATTAACTTCAACCGTCATGAGTCCTTGCCGAAGCCTGGAAACGGCGCTGGCCACTGCATCTTTATCACGCTTGGCTAGAAATTCTTCACAGTCTTTTAACGGGATTTCTTCGGCCCATGCCCAGGAGGCGGAGAAAGTGAAAAGGACGACAAAAACCAACATCATGGCCTGCTCCTCCCTTACTCCTCTTTCGGCAGTTCCCTTGCCCTGATTAGGAAAATTATTCCCGGCTTGGCCGATAACCGATGCTTGATGCCCTAGTGCATTTTCAGGAAACCTTTTGGGGAAAGGAAGCAAAAACCCCAAGAGATTCCCCTTTGCGTAGGGGCACGGCAGGCCGTGCCCCTACCTCGGCATTACCCAAGAGGTATGCTGCAATTGCACTAGGGGAAGCATCGCGAGAAATTCAAGACGCACGGGCAGAGCTGCTCCTCCTCTGCCAACCACCGCCCAATTCCCGGCAGCCTCACAAACGGTAGCAGTCTTACTGCATAGTGGATCCGCTGAGATTTCTTGTTTGCATGCAATGGACGGGGTTACTGGTAGGGGACACTCCCTACTGAACGCGGTTCAACTCCCTCTCCGTGCACGTCACTATCAGTGAACACCGTTCAAGATAGTGCACGTGCAATAGTGGGATCGCCCCCTTGCACGCAAGGGGATGATCCTCAGGCTGAGGGATTCCCTTGCGTGCAATCAATGGAACGATTCACGCATGCAAGGAGACGGGCTGCGATCAATGGGACGATCACCCCAGGAGAGGTAGCCAGTGCTGAACAATGTTCAGGCCTCTCTGCATGCAAGGGTGTACCCGCCCCATTGCACGCAGCTAGTGATGAACGATGTTCAGGGCATCTTGCATGCAAAGGGGCAATCCCTCCATTGATCGCGACTGAAAGTGAACCCCGTTCAGGCTCCGCAGTGTATCGCAGGGCGATCTTCCCCTTGCATGCAAGGGGACAGTTTCTCCCTTCGAGGCACCCATCACTGAACGATGCTCAGACCACCTCACCAGCCACGTTCACACCGCTCCCTTGTACGCGATCAATGGGGCGGTCTACTGAGAAGAACGAGCTAGATCTGAACCGTGTTCAGGGCGCTCTGCGATCAATGGGGCAGGCGTCCTATTGCACGCAACCCATACTGAACACGGTTCATATTCCCTTGCATGCAAGGGAAGGATCGGTCCATTGATCGCAGTCTACGATGAACGATGTTCAGGGAGAATCACCCTACAGAAGTGAACCGTCTCACTGCATGCAACGAGAAGATCTGCCCCTTGCACGCAGTGAAGCCTGAACGGTATTGGCCGGAAGTTGCGTGCAATGGGGAAACCCTCCCATTGCACGCGATCAATGGGAGGGCTAGGGCATGGGTGACGAGGTCAACTGAAACAGTGCTCACATTCGGTTATCCCGGAGAGGGTAACCGCCCCATTGCATGCAATGGAGGGAGTACCTCCTTGC
>CAZAYE010000459.1:0-3971 GCA_964489255.1 uncultured Enterobacteriaceae bacterium | reverse complement strand
CTGCCCGCGACTGGCAGGCCTACCTGAACCGAATGAGTGAGGAGCCGCCCTGGGAACGAGCCTGGCGCTACCGCCTGATGATGTCGCAGCAGGGCTTCAAGAGCATCCGCGCCCTGGCCTGGGCCATCCGTGAGGATCACTCCCGGGTCGCCCGCGTCCTCCAGATTCTCAAGCTGCCGGAGCGTGTGCTGGCTGCCTTCGGGCTCATGCAGGCCATCCCCGCATCCGAGCCCACTTCACCGAAAAGCGCCTTCGCCAGCTAGTGCAGAAGAATCCCGGTGAGGCCGCGATCCTGCGCGAGATCGAGCAGGTCGCCCAAGGCCGCGCTTGATCCTCCAGTAAGTTGCAGAAGTTAGGTTTGGTGACACCGGCATTCCCTAGTGGAGCTTTTCACTTACAAGATCCTTCAGCTTTTCTAACTCGCCGCGCACGTCCTCAATGGAAAATACCTGAGTCTCATAGCCCAGCGGAGACTCCTCAAGGTCGCTAGCCACCGCTGCCTTGTCCTCTTCCCCTGTCATCACAACCCAGATCTGAAGATGCTGCATGATTCTTTCAAGCAAAGCCGCCTCTCCTGTAGACACTATGCCAGACTCGACACGCGTGCCTAGTGCTGCTCGCCTTCCATCCAAAATGTCCCTTAGCATCCGTAATCGCCACACAACAACCTCTGGACGCAAAGCGGTAAAATTTCCCAAGAACATATAATTAAGCCCAGAAAAATCGTTGAGAAGATTGAATCCTAACGGTGAGCCAAGCTGATAAAAATTCCTGTCTCCGTCAGTATTCAGGGGAGTTACAAGTGCTTTCTTTGTAAGAAGGAACGCCCCAAGAACCTGGTCAGGGCTAAAGGGTGGTGGGGCATCTTGCTGAGTCTGGGCAATTGCTTGGTCAATGGCCTCTGTCGCCTTTCGCTGAAAATCCTGATCTGTATATTTAACAGTATCGAGCCCAGCGATGTTGAATGGTAGGCTTTGTGACTCCTTCTGGAACGGAATCACATATTTGTTAAACCCTAACATGAGACCGTATTCCATATGAACGTTCGCATTAGGGACTTCACCAGACCCTTGCCGCTCGTTGTTTACTAGTACGATGCAGAACTGCGCGGTGACAATCTTCGAGCAGATCTTAGCGCAAAAAGCATTCTGTGCGGGAGCTAAAGAGCCTCCTGCTTCTATTGGCTGGATGCCTCTTTCTTCCAAGAGCTTTCTCAGGATATTCATTTCCAGGGTGCTTTCCTTGAAACCGTAAGCGATAAAGCACGTTCTGGTGGAGGAGAAGACAAAATCGCATCGAGGGAGACCGATCACGCAAATCTCATTCCTTCGAATTCTTTTGTCCATCTTAGCTTCCTCCGTTGAATGAGACGGAAAATACGCCAGAAGCGTCGGACCAATTCAGCAGCGTGGGATTATGTTGGAAGGTAGGGGACCTCAGTGTCTTTCAATCAAAAAAAGATACTCCTGATTTTCTGATTCGTTTTCACGCACCCACTCATGCGTCCACCGCATTTCGGCCATGACGTTGCGTTTGTAATCGACTTTGACACAATCAATAATTATTCCATGCTTGCCCAAGAGTTCATGAAGCTGTTCTGCCGTTGCCCGTCCACCGGAACTATATGAGAGAATCACAAAGCGCGACTGCGTTTCTGTGAGCAATCGTTCGATAGCATCAACAGCAATAAATCGACCCTTTTCATTCTTTCGGTATTCCTCGAAAACCGAACTTGCTACCTCATCAGAGGAGTCAAGTCTCCGTTTTACCTTTCCAAAAATAGCAGGACGATCATTGAGGCAAACCGTTGTCCAAATATGATAGTAGGCTGCGTACCTTACACGAGAGGGCGGCATCTTCTCGTTGTTCGACCCATACGGAGGATCGTAGTAGGCTAAGTCAGCGTGCACATGCTTGAGTATGTCAAAAATATCATTCGAATATACCTCATGCCCTTTCTCTGGTGATTCAATATATTTTGGAACTGTCATTTTCATGGTGTTATACGATCTCGGTGACCACTCATTCAAATATGAGGCATAGTGGCCCAACGTACTATCGACCTCATCGAGGGCCAATATGAGGCTTGTAAGTAAGGTCGCGGATTCGATTTCTTCTAACTTCAATCTACCAATTTCACTTCGAATGGCATCTAGTTTTCGCGTGTTATGCATTTGCCAGGGCTTCTTTAAGCCGTCTGATTGAACCGAAGAGCCTTTGTTCGGTAATCCTCCATAGTGTTCAGTGAACCAACCATCTTTCCCAGGGAGAGCATTCAAGTGGTCTATTAATTCCTGGTAGTAACCAACTGACCTCGTGTTTCTAAGGTAGCAAAGTGCAAAGACTTTCGACCACACTGCCAGATCATTTGTGACAACTGTATAACCCGACCGTGCAAAAGCTTGAGCAACTCGTGTGGTTCCGGTAAAGCCATCAAAAATAGTGCGTGGTTGCACCTTTTGAGCAAGTTGCAGAATATATGGGAGAAGTCGGAGTTTTGAACCAGCGTATTTAATGCCTTCCGTGTATGGACATTCAACAGCAATATCTGGAAATAATGACAATTGCATCGGTTCCTATCCTTTCAATTCCGAATGCTCTTTTTGCGTTTGAATATCATTCTTCAAGGCGTTCAATGCTATCTCATGACCTGCAGTTGTTGAAAGAAGGGCGTGCGAGAATAGCTTCACAAGCAGTGGATTTTCTGAATAATCAATCCAGTCCCCTGTAACACTAGTGAAGTAACTCAGTGCATTTCTGGTATGAGTCCATAAACCTCTCTGGAGGGCATTGGCTCGTGCATCGCCATACCGCACCTCACATATGTAACCACCTTGCTTGTCATAGAATCGAAAAGTGGGGTGCTTTCTACCGCGCCCCTCTTCTTCGTACCTAATTTCCGCGGTATTCCCCCTTGCCTTATCGAAATCAAACACCATGATATTGCACCGCTTTTTCTTTTCATCATAGATCAAGGGCAGCACATTTATTTGCCCGAAGTCAACAAATGCCGGATCTGTAAAGAGAGCACCGATTTCAGGATGACGGAATCTGGACTTCCCTGCCGCTTTCAATCTTGGGAACATTTTGAAATGCCTATCCGTGGATAGTTGAAGCGGTCCGTCTCCATACGCCTTGATGCTGATAGTGAAATTGACGTTGTCGATTTCGTTGATAATCTGGATGTCTTCCTCATGCTCTTTTGCCCGGAACAAATCCTTTCCGACGTGCAAGGATTTGAAATCGTACATGTACTGATTCACGAACTCTGCAATGCCAATCTCTGCCAGGTCTCCATGAGTCTTGTTGCCTATCAGGCGCATGGTGAAGATGTTACTCAGCGTTGTATTGATGAGATGGGGGTTCTTCTTAAGAAGATGGGTTAGGCGTTTGATGAAATCAGCGTAGGCTTCTTTTGTGTTCATGTATTATCCAGCTTGCTCAAGCCCTATTATCAGCCAGCCGACGCCTTGAAGTCCTATATCGGAGCAGGCTTTTGTGTCGATTCTAGACAGACAATTATTTGCACTATTATAGGTTATTGTGGCCTAACAGGATTAGCCTTTTGTTCTTTCGCTGTGGCTCCAGTGGCGCACTCAGAGCCACAGAGTATGGTAAGGGGTACTTATCAGACGCGGTCTCCAACATCTTGGGCGGACACCGTCTGGGCAACACGTCTCGTAATACCAACACGCCGTGCCACTTTGGCACGGCGTGTGGCTCAAGCTGCTCTGGGTTCGCAGCTGAGTCAAATATGGGGTGAGCGACGGGACTTGAACCCGCGACCTTCTGGGCCACAGCCAGACGCTCTAACCAACTGAGCTACGCCCACCGTGTGAATGACATGGGGAAACGATCGTGCGGAAACAGACACTATCTTAGCGGATTGCTGCGAGCCCGGCAATCCCCTGCCCGGGGGAGCGGGTCGATCGCGAGGGGCCGGCAGAGACCGGCACGTATTCGGTTCGTGG
>CAZAYE010000458.1:0-3976 GCA_964489255.1 uncultured Enterobacteriaceae bacterium | reverse complement strand
ACGAACTGGAACAGCGGTACCTTGCTTCATCCTAGCCTTAAAGCGGAACGTTGAAAATTATAGCATAAAGGAGAGCCCGCCGCGCTTATTCAATGCTAATACTGATGTTTGCCGACATCCGCCCTTCTTCAGCCGGGATGATGCCAATGACCGTGTAGCGCCCTGGGGGAAAGTGCTCCCTCACCGTTGTGCGGTAGGTGAGCTCTCCCACGGCGGGTTGGAGAGTGTCTTCTCCTAACACTTGAGCGAAAACCCGCCCTGCTGCCCACCGCCACACCTGCTGGCCTTGCGGATCTTGCACGATAAAGTCGCAGCGCTGCGCATCGCAAAAATGGAGGCTTACCAGCTGGGGGCTGCGATTCACGACCCGAAGGGTTAGGGTTACAGGCTCACCTTGGGTATAGGTCGCTTTGTCCGCCTCTAGGAAAATGTCCACACCCGTTCTTTCAGGAATCTCCGCTTCTCCGCTCCGTTACCAGACCCCAAGCAGGCCAAAGACCAGGATGAGCCCCTCCAGCCAGGCTCTGCTTTTACTCGAGGTCGAGGGCACCAGGAGCCCACACGATCCCTTCACGTGCCCCGTCAAACGAGTATCCCCCTGTTGGGGAATCCAGCGGGGCCACGTCAACTTGATCGGCCTTAGTCTGGATTTTACTGCGAGCATCTTCCGGGGAAAGGAGACCGTTCTCAGAGAGCGCCTTTTCCCACATGAGGGCCACCACCCCAGTGACGTGGGGGGCAGACATGCTCGTGCCTGACATTCGGGTCGTGCCACCGCCCAGCTTCGTGGAGAGGATCCCCACCGATTTGGCAAAGCAGCCCTTCGTGACGTTCTCCTGATCCTCTCCGGGGGCAGAGATCGTTACGCCGATCTTCGTGCCCGGGTTAAAAGCCCCGTCGGTCGTGAAATAGGAAGCCGTGTCCGCCAGGATGTTCGCTGTGAAGAATTTGCACCCCGCATTGGAGCCATCCTTGGCTGTGGTGCTGGCGATGGCCATGACCTCCGGGTAGGTCGCCGGCACGTGCTGGGGAACTTCGTGATCCGAGTGGTTACCAGCGGAGACGACGATCGAGGTACCGAGATTGTAGACTGCCTGGACGGCCTGGCGCAGGGCTGGGTTATCATCGAGGGTCCCCTCCCGACCAAGGCTCATGTTGACAATCCGGATCGGGGGCACGACGGACGTAGCGTTCAGCGCGATCCACTCGAGCCCCGCCATGACGGTCGAGTCGGAGCCGCTGCCGGTGTTATCAAGGACTTTGACGGCATAGGGAATGGCGTTCGGCGCGACGCCGACGACATCGGTTGTGTTGTTGCGTGCGGCAACGATCCCGGTCGCATGGGTCCCATGGCCGTGGTCGTCTTGGCAAGAAGTAAATGCCGTGAAGCAGTCAGGGGCCACTAGCTGGAGATCCCCGTGGTTGAAATCAATGCCGGTATCGACCACCGCCACACCGACGCCGTTCCCAGTCCAGCTCACACTACCCGGCGCAGCACCGATCCGCTGCACCCCGCCTGGGACAACCTGGCTAGTACTGCTGCTCCCTCCACCCCCACCTTTGCCCGGGGGATCCGCATAAACAGGGCGGTCTGGAATGATGGCGACCACATTGGGATCACGCTGGAGCGCTGACAGAGCGGCGACGCTGGGGACATGCGCCGCTGCTGCATTGACAATCTGGTAGTTGATTTTCAGACCTGCACCAGCCCGTGCCACAGCTGTGGCTCGGTCAGAGGCCGAGGTGCCCTCTCTGAACAGCACGATGTAATCCCCCGCCTCTCCGGCTGGTGGGCCCTGGCTCAAGGCAGGCACTGGCACCTCGCTAATGACGAGGCCGGCGAACAGGACCACGAGAATCTTAGGGATTCTTACCATGGCGCTTACCTCCCTGTTTTTAATCTCGACCCCTTCTTCATCCTCCCCCGACGTCAACACAAAAACAAAAAGGGGCCAACCGCTTGTGCAGAGTTCCCTGGGAGGCATTGTCGCGCATCCGTGCGCCCTGCTGCCTCAGCTTACCTCTGAACTCCAAGGAGCATACTGCCTTTTCTCTCTAAAAGTCAAGGATTTTCATTGGAATCGTCGCAGTAGATGAAGCGTTTTTCAGCCTCGATGTACGCTCTAAATTTTAGGTCTCTGTTCATAGGGGCACGAGGTCAGTCAGTCTGAAAGCCGATCTGCCGTTGCTTCGGCGGCTCCTCAGGTTCCATCAGGTGCCGGATGGCATCAAAGACGACTTTGAACTGCCGATCGTACTTCTTCTCTAACGCTTCAAGCTTTTGGGCCAAGTCCTTGTGGGTTGCAAGCATTTCCCGGAGTTGCACGAACGTGCGCATGATGGCGATGTTGACTTGGACCGCACGCTTGCTGTGGAGGACGCTAGAGAGCATGGCAACGCCTTGCTCGGTGAAGGCGTAGGGGAGGTAACGACGGCCGCCATGTGAGGCCTCTGAGGTCGCAGCTTGCGACCTCAAACTTGAGGTGCCAATTTGGAACCTCAAACGGGCTGCTTCTTCCTTATTGAGTTGGAACATGAAATCGGCGGGGAAGCGATCTATGTTCCTTTTCACTGCTCTGTTGAGCATTTTTGTCTCAACGCCGTAGAGCTCTGCCAGGTCACTATCGAGCATGACCTTTTGCTTTCGGATGAGGTAGATGCGGCGTTCGATGAAGCCGGTAGAGAGAAGCGGTAACGGCAGCCCGCCGGATCCACTTTTGTATTGCTCCATGTGCCTATGATAACGATTTGTTATGATTGGTCAATTTGTCAAGGGAGGGGAAGGCGCCCGAGTTTTCTTTGTGGCGTGGCGGCGTGCGGATCTCTGGCCTGCGAGCTTGCGGAGTTCTTGCCAGTCGCGGTCTGTCATGGGGGTAGCAGGGCCAGAGTGTAACCCTTCCAGTAAGAGGGCGTCCACCTGTTCGTGAATCTCTTGCTTTGCGTTGCGTCGCCGGGCTTTGTTGCTCCCTCTCTTGGCAGCTTTCTTTGGTCCCCGGTAGGCGCCGTTGCCGTGCTTGGCGCCGGCGTGCTCGGTCTTTTTTGCTTCGTATCCCATAGTTGTGCCTCATGAACCGAAGGTTCAGACATGCACCATGCCAAAGCTAATAAGCAGCACACGTTCCACCCGCTCCATTGTTGTCGGTTTGATACCCCCCAGGCGGCGCATAAGTCGTTGTTTATCAGGCGAGCGGATTTGATTCAGGAGCACTACCGAATCAACCGTCAACCCTCCTTCAGGCGCGCGAATGAGCACTTCGGTAGGGTAGAGGGGCTCAGCAAATTGAGAGGTGATCGCTGCCACAATGGTAATGGGACTGTGGCGGTTGGCGATATCGTTTTGGAGGATCAGCGCCGGCCGCGTTTTCTTGATCTCGGCGCCGATGGTCGGCTCAAAGTTGACGAGGTACACCTCGCCGCGGCGGGGACGGGTTAGGCGCGGGGTTTTTGCCATGCTTCTTCGTCAAGCCCAAACCATTCCTCTGCTAACAACAGATCCCGCTCCGCCCGCCGGCGCGCTCCTTCTGCCAGTTGCTTTTTGAGCGTAGCCTTCCCGCGTGCACGCACGAAGTGCTTGACGGCTTCATCAATAAGGCGGCTCCGGTCGCCTTTGCGGGCCACACGATCAATCAGCCGAAGGGTATCTTCGGGGAGGGTGATGTTGATCCGTTGGCGCATAAGTGTTGATCCCTGTTTCATAATAGGAATCTGGCTCGGCAGAGAGCTTTCGAGCCGCGGCTAAGTCACGCCGCGCCTTTGTCAGCCAGCCCTGCACGAGTTCTCGTTTCGCCTCGTCCATACAAAACTTTGCCTTGCTCAAGCATTTTCCGCTCTAAAGACGCACGGACATGACGGTATCGTTCAACCTCTTAAACGCCGGATCATTTCCGTAAGCAACTCGCTGGAGATGGTTTTCATAATAAATCTGATGCTTACGGCTCGACCTCCACCACCCACCCGTGCGGGTCGGGCTTGAGGC
>CAZAYE010000457.1:0-3985 GCA_964489255.1 uncultured Enterobacteriaceae bacterium | reverse complement strand
AGCTCAAGATCAGACGACGGTAGAGGAAGCGTTGCGCGAAGCGCGACGGTTCCTTACGGGAGAAAAACCGTTCCCTGAAGAATATTGGCCTGTAGGACTCGGAGGACGGCAATTTGCGGAGCGATCTTCGTGATCGCCCCTGGTAGGAGGTTACGCAGTCGGTATCTTTTTCTTCGAGAAGTACCAGTCGACTTGGCTGACCTCACCCCTTTTGCCCATTTCTATGCGCTCACGGAGGGCAGTCTCATTAACTGGTGGTGGGACAATAACTTCTTCCCCTGGTCTCCAGTTCACTGGCGTGGCGATAGCATTCTTGTCTACAGCTTGCAGCGCATCGATTAAGCGTAGAATTTCTTCCGAATTCCGGCCAGTCTGCAGCGGGTAGTAAATCAGCGCCCGGACCACGCCCTTGGGGTCAATCACAAATACCGCGCGCACGGTAGCAGTATCGCTGGCGCCCGGATGGATCAAACCGTAAAGCGCGGCTACGGCCATGTTGCGGTCGGCGATCACCGGGAAGGGGATTTTTTGGCCAAAGTTCTTCTCGATGTTCTGTTCCCAGTCCAGGTGGGAGTAAATGCTATCAACCGAAAGGCCGATCATCTGGACGTCGCGCTTCTCGAATTCGGGGGCCAAGCGTGAGAACTCAACGAACTCGGTTGTACAGACCGGGGTAAAATCCGCCGGGTGGGAGAAGAGGAGCACCCATTTGCCGGCTTTGGTGAATTGCGAGAGGGTGATCTCGCCCTGGGTGCTCATCGCTTTAAAGTCCGGCGCCGGATCGTTAATACGGGGAATGGGTTGTCTTTCTTGGGCTTCCATAATAGTACGCCTCCTTCGTTGCACATTGCTTGATGGGTTCCAGAATTAAACCAGCACAGAGTCGCCTCACTATATAGCCACTCAGGAAGATCAGGGAAAGAGGGTTTTCAGGAGGTGGGGACGACGCCTATGATTCATTTATGCTAAAATGCAATCGATGTTTGTTTTAGAACCCTGAGGAGCATGAAGCTGGAGGAGGCTGGTGGATGGACCTTGCAACCCTTTCGTTACCCCCGCGTATCGGACGACTGACGGAACTTGCCCATAACCTCTGGTGGAGTTGGCATCCGCAAGCCAGAGAACTCTTTGCCGCGATCGATCAAACGCTGTGGAGCATGACCGCCCACAATCCGGTGAAGCTGCTGCGAGAAGTGAAGCCTGAACGGCTGAGCGCGCTCGCGCAGGACCCGGCCTTTCTCCGCCGCTATGACGCCGCGCTGATGGCTTTCGATACCGATCTAACGACGCGGGACACCTGGCTCGCGCGTTCCGCGCCTGGCTTGGCAGACGCGACAATTGCTTATTTTTCAGCTGAATTTGGTATTCATAGCTCATTGCCAATTTACGGTGGTGGTCTGGGGATTCTGGCTGGTGATCATTGCAAAGAAGCGAGTGACCTTGGGCTCCCATTGATTGGGGTCGGATTCATGTACCCGCAAGGGTATTTCCACCAGCGTCTCTCGGTCGATGGCCGCCAAGAGGCGATGTACGAGCACCTCGACCGGGCTGAGGCACCACTGATGCCTGCCCTCACACCTCAAGGCAAGCGCTGTCTGGTCGCGGTTTCCCTTGATGAGCGAGACATCTACGTGCAGGTCTGGCATGTTCGCGTCGGTCGCTCGTCCTTATATCTCATGGACACCGACGTTGAAGAAAATGCCCCCTGGGATCGCGAGTTGTCCGCCCGGCTTTACGGCGGGGACCTGGAAATGCGTATTCTCCAGGAAATTATTCTCGGGATCGGTGGGATGCGAGTACTGCGCGCTCTTGGCATCAGCCCACAGGTTTGGCACCTCAACGAAGGTCATGCGGCTTTCGTCACCATCGAACGTGTGCGCGAGTTTGTCGCCACCGGGATGCCGTTTACTGAGGCTGTCGCCGAGGTGCAACGGACGACCGTGTTTACGACTCACACCCCGGTGCCGGCTGGGCACGATGCCTTCCCCTTCTTGTTGATTGATCGATACTTGCACAGTTACTGGAACCAGCTCGGCATTGATCGTAACCGCTTTCTGGCCTTGGGATACCATCACGAGCCATGGGGTGAAGTATTTCACATGACCGTCCTCGCGTTGCACATGGCAGAGTGGCGCAACGGGGTAAGCAAAGCGCACGGCGAGGTGTCACGCCGGATGTGGCAGTCACTCTGGCCCGATACGCCGGTCGAGCAGGTTCCTATTGCGGCCGTGACGAATGGGGTCCACACGCCAACGTGGATCGCCCAAGAATTAGCGCAGTTGTACGGCAAGTATCTGGGACCAGACTGGGTAAAGCATCATGACGATTCGGCGTTGTGGCAGCGTGTCCATGACATTCCCGATGAAGAACTCTGGGGGGTACGAGTCCAACTCAAACACAAACTGATGAGCTTTATCCGTGAACGGTCGCGAGATTTATGGCGCAAGGAACATCGTGACCCAGTACAAGTGCTGGCTTCGGGCGCGCTCTTGGATCCTGAAGCTTTGACCATTGGCTTCGCCCGGCGTTTCGCTACCTACAAACGTGCCACCCTACTCCTCCAGGATTTGGCCCGTCTGCAGACCATCATGCAAAATCGCTGGCGCCCCGTGCAGATCATCTTTGCCGGTAAAGCCCATCCCGCTGACGAGCCTGGGAAACACTTGATCCACCAAGTCTATGCCTTGGCTAAAGAGTATGACCTGGGCGGGCAGATTGCTTTCGTCGAGGATTACGATATGCACGTGGCGAAGTTTCTGGTCCAAGGGGTTGACATTTGGTTGAACAACCCGATCCCTCCCCTAGAGGCCAGTGGAACCAGTGGGCAGAAGGCAGCTCTCAACGGCGTGCCGAATTTAAGCATAGCAGACGGCTGGTGGTGCGAGGGCTACAACGGTGGCAACGGCTGGATGATCAGAGCGGCCGCTCCCGCGCCGGGGACTGGAGGGCGCGACCTCAGCGATGCTCGCACTCTCTACCAACTCTTGGAAACCGAGATTGTCCCGCTGTACTACCAACGCGATTCTGATGGGATCCCGCGCGGCTGGATACAGGTGGTCAAGGAGGCCATCTGTTCGATCACCCCTCTCTTCTCCGCTCGTCGGATGGTGAAGGAATACGTCGAACGTTTCTATGTCCCAGCTGCACGCGGGGCAAGAGCAGCGCCTATGATATCAGGCGGAAGCCAACTTTGAGCTTAACCTGGAATTGATTGACCTTGCCCTCTTGGATAAGACCACGTGCCTCTACTACTTCGAACCAATCCAAGTTCTTGAGGGTTTGATTGGCGCGGGCGATTGCGTTTTGAATAGCATCTTCAATCGACGTAGTGGACACGCCGACTAATTCGATGAGTTTGTACGTCTTGTCCGGCATGATCATCTCCTCCGTGTGCCTGCAACTCTTGCTCGTGCTGCTGTTTATCCGCGGACCCAAGCTCGCATCTCTTCATCGGTGAGATAACGGAAGCCGACGTCAAGGGTCACCTGGTACTGTCCTACTTTGCCGTTGGCAATCGTACCACGTACCTCTTTGATTTCGAACCAGTCTAACGCTTTCAGCGTCTGGTTTGCTCGGGCGATAGCGTTGGTAACAGCCTGAGAAATAGAATCATCAGATACGCCAACAATCTCGGTGATGACGTAGGTCTTGTCTTGCATAGGTCCGCCTCCTTTCAGTTAAGGTCAGAAGCTCGTTGAGGTTTCTCCGTCCTCTCGCCTTGCCGGGGAGAGCCGCGGTGGGAACCTGTCTCCCGGAGCATTCTCTTCCCCTTGGGTAGCGGTTGTCAACACTCCACCGGCCGGTTTCAAGAATTTAGGGTACTTTTCTGGCTGAGTCAGTCAAACTCGCTGTAGTTGGCCACTCGCCAACCGTGCTCGCCCTGCCGCATCGTGAGCAGGACCTTCTTGGTGAACCGCCCAGCCCCATCCACCGAGATCGGTGTCTCGTAGAGGAAAGAAATACTTCTTTCCCCACGGGGCTTCTC
>CAZAYE010000456.1:0-3993 GCA_964489255.1 uncultured Enterobacteriaceae bacterium | reverse complement strand
GTCTACTCGGTTCGATTTGCCTCATCAAGCTTCTCGCCCCTTGCGCTAGAGAAAGTGCGTTGCATACAATGCTTTGATTATAGAGAGGAGAGATCGAGGATGGTCCAGCGGGTCGAGCGAAGCGAAGACGAATGGCGAAAGAGTCTGACACCGGAGCAATTTGCTATCTGTCGCCTGAAGGGCACGGAACCTCCCTTCAGCGGCGAGTATTGGAATTGCCACGAAGAGGGAGTGTATATCTGCGCTGGCTGCAGTAATCCTCTCTTTCGCTCCGATACGAAATACGAATCAGGAACCGGCTGGCCGAGCTTCGTTTCTCCCATCTCTGAGAAGAGCATTCAGCTAAGAGAAGATCGAAGTCACGGGATGCATCGCGTGGAAGTGCTCTGCGCGGCGTGTGATGCTCATTTGGGCCACGTCTTCGACGATGGCCCGCCGCCCACAGGCCGGCGCTATTGCATGAACTCCGTAGCCCTTACACTCGTACCAGCTGCTCCATCAAGCGATACGCCTCGCTAACCGCGACACCGCTGGCTTGTGCAGCGCGCTCGCTGTAGGCGCGTTCCGGGCGAATCTGCGCATCCCCACTGCGATAGATCAAGAACGGCACGGGATCTGGGATGTGCCTGCGCAGGCTCACGGGTGTGGGATGATCCGGGAGGAGTAAGATGGAATACTCATCGAATTGTCTGAGACCCTCGACGATGGGGCCTACGACCTTGCTATCAAAGTCCTCGATGGCTCGCAGCTTCTTCTGAGCGTTCCCTTCATGACCGACCTCATCGGGGGCCTCGATGTGCACATAGACGAGATCATCACCCTGCTGTAAGGCGTGCAACGCCGCTTCCACTTTGCCTTGATAATTCGTGTCTAAATATCCGGTCGCTCCGGGCACACGAATCACCTTGAGTCCGGCACACACGCCAAGACCTCGTATCAGATCCACAGCAGAGATTACAGATCCCTTCAGGCCAAAACGTGTGTGCAGCGTAGGCATGCTTGGTTTGGGTCCTGCGCCCCAGAACCAGATGGCATTGGCTTTTCCCTCCCGCTCTTGGAGAAGAGTGCGTGCTCGCTCCATGAGTGTTAGTAAAATCTCACTCCCATTACCCCGTGGCAAGTGGGGCTCAATCGGCTGGTCGGGGATATTATGCGGGGGCGTCAGTTTTATGCCTTCGATCTTCCTGTGCCCATCTCTCCAGATCAAGAGATGGCGATAGCTGACTCCTGCATGGAGTTCAAAGTGTTCATTCTCGAGATGAGGGCGCAGCTGGTCCATGACTTTGTAGGCTTCTTCTGTAGGAATGTGGCCGGCGCTGTAATCATCCATCACCGACTGACCGCCACGTTGGGCAAGCCTCACGAGATTGCAGCGCACGGCCACATCCTCTGGCCCCAGCTCGATCCCCATGCTGGCGGCTTCGATGGGAGCGCGTCCGGTGAAGTAGCGCTTGGGATCGTAGCCCGTGATGCTCATATTGCCCACGTCACTTCCGGGTTCCATGCCATCTGGGATCGTCTTAGCCAGTCCCAGTACAGAGGCTCGTTGCGCGAGCGTGTCCATGTGAGGCGTATGAGCGGATTCGAGAGGAGTTTTCCCGTCCAGTTCAGGGACGGGATAATCCGCCATGCCGTCGCCGACGAGGATGACGTATTTCATAGCTCCATCGCTTGAAGAATTCTTCGGATATCTGTCGGCACGCGAACCAGTCCCGGTGCCGACTCTATCGCTCGCTCCGGGTCTTTCAGCCCGTGGCCGGTTAATGTGCAGACAACGGTCGCATCTTTACGGAAATAGCCGGCCTTTGCCAGCTTCCGCGCGCCCGCTACAGAAGCCGCCGAGGCGGGCTCGCAGAAGACGCCTTCCAGCTCTGCAAGCATCTTATAGGCTCGTAAAATCTCTTCATCGCTTACGGCATCGATTAAGCCACCGGACTCATCGCGCGCTCTGATCGCTCCCTGCCAGCTCGCCGGATTGCCAATCTGGATGGCCGTGGCGATCGTCTCAGGGTGCTTCACGATCTGTCCGCGCACGATAGGAGCGGCACCTTCCGCCTGGAAACCCAGCATCTTCGGGAATCTTTTGATCATCCCACGCTCGTGATATTCTCGATAGCCCTTCCAGTAGGCGGTAATGTTTCCGGCGTTGCCTACGGGAAGTGCATGATAATCGGGCGCGTCCCCCAATTCATCGCAGATCTCAAATGCGGCCGTCTTCTGCCCCTCGATGCGAAACGGGTTGAGCGAGTTCACCAACGTGATCTTATGGCTCTTTGTGATCTGCCGAACGATCTCCAGGGTTTCATCGAATAAGCCCTCGATCTGGAGAACGCGGGCTCCGTGCATCGTCGCCTGTGCGAGTTTGCCCAAGGCCACATGGCCCTGGGGAACCAGCACGTAACACGTCAAGCCCGCACGCGCAGCATAGGCCGCCGCCGAGGCCGCCGTATTGCCCGTGGACGCGCAGATCACAGCCCTGCTGCCTTGCTCGACCGCTTGCGAGACAGCTACAGTCATGCCTCGATCCTTGAAGGATCCCGTGGGATGGCTCCCCTCACACTTCAAATAGATTTTCAAATGGCTGCCGAGCTGGGTCTCCAGACGTCGGGCTCTTACGAGGGGCGTGTTGCCTTCGTGGAGCGTAATGATCGCTTCAGGCTTCAACGGCGGCAAATACTCGCCGTATCGTGCGATGACCCCTTGCCAACCCATAAGCCCTCCACAGGATAATCCGTTGACAGATCCTTGACAAAGTTCGAAGGCTCCACTATGTTTAACCCACAACCCGTCCGGAGGCAAGATGGGAAAGCTCAAAGTCGGCATCTTGGGAGCCACAGGCATGGTCGGTCAGCGATTCGTTCAACTGCTGGAAGGCCATCCCTGGTTTGAGATTGCCTATCTGGCAGCTTCGGAGAAATCCACAGGCAAGCCCTACGGCGAAGCCTGTCACTGGAAGCTCCAGACTCCCATGCCGGAGTCCATGAAGTCGCTCATCGTTCAAGACCCGCAGCCAGGCTTTGATGTCCCCATCGTCTTCTCTGGCTTGGACAGCAAAGTCGCCGGTCCCGTGGAAGAGGCATTCGCCCAAGCAGGCTACGCCGTCATCAGCAATGCGAGCAACCATCGCATGGACGAAGACGTCCCCTTGCTCATTCCAGAGATCAACGCCGAACACCTCCAGCTCATCGAGATTCAGCGCGAGAAGCGAGACTATGAGGGCTTCATGGTGACGAACCCCAACTGTTCGACGATCACGCTTGCTCTTGCTCTAGCTCCTCTGCAGAGAGAGTTTGGCGTGGAGAGCGCCTGCATCACGACGCTGCAAGCCGTCTCCGGTGCAGGCTATCCCGGTGTGCCTTCGCTGGATATCGTGGGCAACATCATTCCCTTCATCGCAAACGAAGAGGAGAAAGTCGAGACGGAACCGCGCAAGATCTTCGGTCGCATTGTGAAGGGTGCCATCGAGCTGCACCCTATGAAACTCAGTGCTCAGACGACGCGCGTTGCCGTGCTGGATGGCCATACCGAGACGGTCTCTGTGAAACTCAAAACGCGAGCGAGTCTCGACGAAATCAGAGATGCGCTGAGAAACTATCAGGCGCTACCGCAGGAGTTGAAACTCCCCACAGCTCCTGCAAGGCCCGTCGTGCTCAAAGACGAACTAGATCGCCCCCAACCGCGTCTGGATGTGGAGCTAGAGAAGGGGATGGCCACGGTCGTCGGCCGCGTACGCGAGTGTCCCATCTTCGATGTGAAGTTTGTGATTTTGGGGCACAACACGATTCGTGGCGCAGCCGGAGCCGCCATCTTGAATGCGGAGTTACTTCGAGTACAAGGGCACTGCGAGTGAACGCACGAGATGTGAAGCGTGAAGCACAATCGATCTGGAACAAGATCGCCCCGTTTTGGGATGACTACATGGGCGAGGGTGGAAGTTTTCAAACTCACTTGATCAGGCTAGCCACAGAACGTTTGCTGGAACTCAAGCGAGGT
>CAZAYE010000455.1:0-3993 GCA_964489255.1 uncultured Enterobacteriaceae bacterium | reverse complement strand
ACGATTCCAGCCACAGCGGCATGCCGACCAGCAGGGGGACAGCGCCCGCGTACATCGGATGTCGCACCACGCCGTAGACTCCGCTATCGATTACCGTGTGTTGTCTTTCTGCCTGATGCTTCACCACCGGCGCCGCGAAGGCATTCTCCCTTAAAGCGAGGGTCATGATCGACCAACCCGCGACAACAAGGACCAGCCCCAAGGACGAAACGACTGCTCCGGGCTTGTTCATCAGATGAAAGCGGAACACGTCCAGGGGAATGAAGACCAGCAAACCGCAGAACGTGGCGAGAAGCAGGAGCAGGATGATCTTGTCCGCCAGCGGCTGTCCCTGCTGTATGGGTGGTTTGAAGCGTTCGTTGAGCAAGTCCTTGTTGCCAGAGAGGCTAACCACCGTCGCCACCGTGGCAACGAAGACCACGCCGATGAACAACCACGCACGCCACCACGCCACAGTCCCTGCTGGCAACAATAGCAGGCCACCGAAGATGGCAATATTCATGATGATGCCAACGATCAATTTGAAGATGAACATAGGTGCTTTCCCTCGCCGTGACGCGTCTTCCTTGAGTCTGGCTGGCAACGCCTTAGCGGTCACCCACCGCGGCCAGACTGTGCCCTACGAACGGTGTGGTTCCCTTCGTTCATCGTATCCTACGCGGGCTGCCAAACAGCCTTGGTACGCTTTGCCCACTCAATCCGCTCGGCGAGACCGATCTGTCCGCCGTTGATTGCACGCGTGATCTTTTTTATGTCGTCTTGGTCGGCAAGGACATTGCAGCCCTTTGAAACCCACTCAGCTGCGGCAATGACTAAGCACCACTGTGCACTGATGACCTCATCAGGCGTAGCGACAAAGTCAGGCGCTGTAGGGTTTTCCTTATGCAGGATAGTGGTCGCCTCTTGGTAGCTTTCTTTGCCGGTCAGTTGTAACAGGCCGCGCCCCCGATAAGTGTAGCCATCATTGGGGCCGGTATTGCCCATACGACCACCATAAACTGCGTTGGCAAGCTTTTGAGGATTATGGGCATAGTCGTTGGGGTTGAGGGGTCCTTTGGGCTGAAAGCGAGAAGGCCAGACCTTAGGCAAACGCTCAGGGCTATAGTTAAGATTCTCGAACTGAATGGTTAGGCCAGCACATTCATGCAGCACCTGGGCCATGAAATGGGCCACACGCAGGGGCATTTCTGATATTTTGTGTTGATCCAAAACGGCTTGACCATTCTGAAAGGCGTCGCGATAGCTTGATCGCGCATTGGGCGCGAGTTGCAGTATTTGGGTAAGCGTAACGCTGACAGTCATGGGTATCGCTCCTTATGTGATGAATTTTTAATTGTTTGCCGCTATAGGGACAACGAAATATCGGTGCTGACTGATGCCGAGCCGCCTAACGAGGCTGTAGAAAAAGTCTCTTTTGAAAAATTTGACCCTTGAAAACCAAGGACTTTCTGACGCGAAAATTCAAAATTCTGGGGTTTTCCTATAGCCTCAACGCCCAAGCACACCGCCCGCCGCCCAACCGTAGGCCCTCATCTTTATACACAAGTATAGGAAGTCCTTGAAATCATTGAGGTGAGGTTTCTGTAGCATCTCTAGTATTTTCAACGACTTACAGAGATGTGTCTAAGACCCAGTGCTGAGCGCCCGATGCTCAGAGTTGCCGGGGTCGCTCCTGAAGCCGTGGAATGCCACGCGAACCGCGCAACGCGGCCCCGGTCAACTGTAGCATTTGTTGGACAGTGTACTATCTACGAGGCCAACCGTGCCAGTGGCGGTTGGATTGCCACGCGATCAAGGTGCAGTTGGTAAATGCTGAGTTCTGCCAAGCACACGTCACTACTCGGCTGCATAATCGTGGCCGTCGCGCCATCCCGAAAGAGACGCTCAATAGGAGCCCCTTTGAAAATAGCGTGCGCGCCGCCCATCTCTAGCGCTGAACGCGTTGCTGCGGCTACTGCTTCCCCCACCATGTATTTCGCCTTGAAATACGCGGCCTGCGCTGCGGGCGTCTGGCCTTCGGTGTCCGCCACCCAGGCCGCGTACCGTAACAGCCACCGCGCCGCTTCCAGCTCAGCACTCATCTTGGCCACCCGGCGGCGGATGTCTGCATGATAGGCGAGCGGCTGGGCGTAGCCCTTTGGTTGGCGTTGCCGAACGTTTTCTTCAACCGCGCGCAGGACGGCAAAACCAACCCCCAAATACACCGCCGTATACGGCAGATTGATGGCGGATTCGTTCGCGGCAAGAAAGTCCCCCACACTCGGAATCAGCAGATCGTCGAAGACCATATCTGCCGGGACAAAGCAGTTGTCCAAGGTGACATTGTCACTCCGAGTCGCGCGCATGCCTAAGGTATCCCAGATCTGTTCGATTCGCAGGCCAGAGGCGTCGATGGGGACCAAGGCAGTCACGGCCGATTCGGGATTGGCCACGTCTTCGGGGTGCGCGAAGATGGCGGCATAATCGGCCGCTTCAACCATGGTCGCAAACGCCTTCTTTCCCGCGAGTGTATACCCACCAGATACGCGGCGAGCCTGCGTGCTACACGCCCGCGTGGAGTAGAGGAGATTGGTCGTGCCAGGTTCAGAGAGGAGCGCCGCAATAAGTTTTTTCTCTTTGATCACGAGGTTTGCCACCCGTTGCCGAGCCGCCAGAGAAAGCGGTTCAGCGGTCGTGAGGGTGTGGACAACAACACAATGCATGTTAAAGCTCATGGCCGTTGCCGCACAGCCTTGGGCCAGCTCCTCCGCCGCAATGGCATAGCCGAGCAAGCCAGAACCCCAACCCCCAAATTCCTTCGGGACCGTCAAACCAAAAAGTCCAGCGTTCCGTAGCGCCTCATAGTTCTCTACGGGAGCCGAGGCATCTCGGTCATGCGTAGCGGCACGTGTAGCAAAGTCCGTAGCGAGTTCGCGGCAGATACTCTGAATCTGCTGATGGTCCGCAGTCAAAGAAAAATCCATTGTCCACCCTCCTTTTGGCTCCCCAGCGGATGAGGTCTGCCTTTGTTTCCCCTGTAGCAAGGCTCCCTTAACATCGAACCTGCCTACACCCCCACTGCCCATAAACTCGCCCGGCTGGTCTACCGATTGCTCAAGTACGGCGAAGACTATGTGGCCCAAGGGATGGCAGAGTACGAGCAAGCCTACCGCGAGCGGACTCTCCAGCATCTGCTGCGCAAGGCCAAGGCATTGGGCTATAAACTGCTCCCGATAACCGACGCCGCTTCACAGGAGACGCTGCCATGAACCTCACTGCTTGAGCGGAGTTCCTTGGGAGGTTGCGTGTCCGAAGGATGTTCATTCTCTGAAGAGCCCCTTCAGCCTACGTTCGAGCCGTTCTCTAAGTTCAACGATTGCGCGCGCTGCTGAAGGTCTGCCAGCTCTAGGAGTTCGAGGCCCATCTCCTTGCCAGCTGCCCGCGCCTGCGGAGTAAATCCCTGACTCGTGACGAGTGCGCCTCGGTCGACGATGCTGCGTTGCTTGAATAGCGCTACGAGTGATGCAAAGCGGGTTACAACATCAACCCCAACTGGGCGGGCATAGGCCTTGCACTCCACGGCAGTACGGAGAGTAGACCCCGTGGACGTACGCTCTTCGACAGCGATGTCTATCTGATTGCCGGCCAACACAACATCCTGCTCGACCCGGGCACCTAGGGCGCGATAGATTGACGCGACCTCGCGCTCGAAGAGGTAGCCTCGTTGTGCTGGATTCTTTCCTACTGCGGTCATCTCAGCCCTCGCAGTGGAATACCGCTGTAACCAGCCGAGCCAGTCGATTCGTCGCCGGACAGTCTCGTTCAAACAACCGACTTCTGTCTCTTCAGGGCCGGTGTAGAGCCCATCCGCGACCATTCCAGTCCATTCGGCCACATACCCAGTGTGAGGATAGTGCGCCGTCAGCCAGTCGCCGACAACGCTATCCCATTCCTCGAATGCACGCCACATTTCCGGGATGCTGAGCATTCGCAGTATAGCTCGCCCTTGCATGA
>CAZAYE010000454.1:0-4006 GCA_964489255.1 uncultured Enterobacteriaceae bacterium | reverse complement strand
CTCTGTTGTACTGCGGGAGGGAGAATACGGATGCTCATGCCTTACAAGTAATGAGTAACGAGTGATGAGTAATGAGAATACTACGGGCTCCGTCTTACGTTTCACGCTTTACGTTTTACCAGAACCATACTTCTCTGTCTTTCTCTCTCTCCGCCCCCCATTTAAAACCTTTGTGAAAGAGCATAGGAAAGTCTCGGTAAGGAGTATCTGCTGCCATGGAAACAACCCCCACCTTCATGGAAACAATGCCTACCTTGACGTTGGAGCAAATGCGAGAAGAACTCGCCACCTTCGTTACCAACCCCTATTCAGTATACCAGCAGATGCGTGATCAGACGCCGAGGGAACTCTTTTTCCTCCCCGCCGGGGTCGTTCCTGGCATCGATGAGCCTCTCAAGTCGTGGGCGCTGATGAAGTACGATGATGTCTATAACGCTTTACGAGACCACGACACATTTTCTTCAGCGCGGAATCCCTTGGTCGAGAGAGGCGTATTTCCGCGACTCGTGCTCATTGCGGACGATCCCCCGCGTCACACTCGCTTCCGCCGACTGGTGAATAAAGCCTTCACCCTCAAGCGCGTCGAAGCGTTAGAGCCGTGGATTACCAGAGTAGCGAATGAGCAGTTGGGCGAGATGGGCACGGGAGAAGTCGATGTGGTCCAGTCCTACACCATTCCTCTGCCGGTGAAGGTCATCGCTCGCTTGCTCGGAATCCCTGGGGAGGAATATCCGATCTTCAAACGCTGGTCAGATGCCTTCATTTCCGCTCTCATCTCCATCTCGCTGGAAGAGCGGATGCAGAACACCCAAGAAATGGTCACGTACTTTGGGCAGATGGCTGCTGCTCGGCGGGCCCACGGCGCCGAAGACCTCATCACCGCGTTAGTCGAAGCGGAAATTGAGGGGGAAGCACTCGAGGACTGGGAGATTCTGGGATTCTGTATGCTGTTGCTCATCGCCGGCAACGAGACCACCACCAATCTGATGGGCAACATGCTCAACATCCTGGTGGACCGGCCGGAGCTGTGGCAGCAGTTACGTCAAGATCGCAGCCTGGTCGAAACAGTCATCGAGGAGACTCTGCGCTATGAGAGTCCTGTCCAGCAGCTGCTTCGTGTCACAACTCGAGATGTGGAAGTCTCAGGAGTTAAGATCCCGGCAGGTGAAATGGTTGCAGTCTTCTTTGGCGCTGCCAACCGCGACCCGCAGGAGTTTCCGAATCCCGATGAATTCCGCCTGGACCGTGATCTGCGCAACCATATCGGTTTCGGGATGGGCATTCACTACTGCCTAGGCGCACCGCTGGCCCGAGCTGAGGCGAAGATTACGCTCAATACGTTCCTCGACCGGTTTCCGACGATTGCCCGTGGTACTGCCCCTGCGATCCGACAAACCGCCAGTCCGATCGTATTCGGATTCCAGCACTTGCCATTGGTTTTGAGTAATGGAGGGCACTGAGATGCGGATGCGACTTGTGATCGACTACCATAGATGCCGCAAGACCGGTCAATGTTCCTATCTCCATCCTGAGCTCTTTAAGGCGGATGAGGCTGGAGCTCCCATTGTTCTCGTCGAGCACCCAGCTGAGGACTTACGCGAAGCAGCTGAAGAGGCAGTCGAATTGTGTCCGAGCGGGGCGATCTCTTTGGTGGAAGAATAGAGGGATGATTGAAGCCCGTGCATAATTCAGAGGTAGGGGTCCGATTCATCGGACCCGCCTCAGGGCTTGATAAATCAAGCCCCTACGATTTTGTCTTCCGGCCTGTGTCCTTTCTTGCTATCGTCCTGCTTCCTGGGCCAGCTTCCTTAACTCTGCCAGCAACAGAAGGGCTTCCATCGGGGTTGTGTGTAATGGATCTGCCTTCAAGAGTCGCTCGATGACAGCCCGTGTGGCGGAACTCGAGCTTTTCTCAGCCTGAACGGATCCCCGCTGTACCGATTCTGTCATCCCGGTGTCCTGAACAGTCAAGGCTTTTCCTTGCTGCCTGCCGGTCAGTAACTGTCTTGCACGTTGGACCACCGGCAAAGGCAGGCCGGCAAGTTTTGCGACATACAACCCATAACTTTTTTGCGCCGCACCAGGCACAACTTTGTAGAGGAAGTTGACTTCGTCTTGAGCTTCCCTGACTTCCAAACGGGCATTGATGATACCAGGAACAGTTTCTCCTAAGGGGGCGAGCTCGTGGTAATGGGTAGTGAAGATTGTCTTCGCTTTGATCTCCTGCGCGAGGACTTCCGCTACTGCTTGGGCAATGGCTTGGCCATCAGAGGTGCCAGTGCCGCGTCCCACTTCGTCGAGAATAACCAAGCTTCTCGCAGTGGCATGGCGTAGGATATTGGCCGTTTCCATCATTTCTACCATGAAGGTCGAGAGCCCGCGGGCGAGGAAATCTGCGGCACCGATGCGGGTAAAGATGCGGTCTACTACTCCAATGGTTGCGCTTTCCGCTGGCAGAAAACTGCCAATTTGGGCCAAGAGTACCAGCAGCGCAGCCTGACGAGCATAGGTACTTTTCCCGGCGGCATTCGGTCCGGTCAGAAGGACAAGATAGTGATTTTCGCCGAGATGCAGATCATTGGGAACAAAACTACCAGTCAGTGCTTCTATCACCGGGTGGCGCCCCTCAGTAATGCGTATGCTATACCCATCAGAGACCTCAGGGCGCACCCACCCTCTCTTGGCGGCTACCTCCGCGAGGGCACAGAGTGCGTCGAGTGCACCCAAGACCCCGGCTGTTTGCCGCAGCCGAGTGGCTTGCGCTGCTACTTGCTCGCGTAAGCGAGTGAAAAGATCGTATTCCAGTTGTTTACTACGGTCGGCAGCGGAAAGAACTTTCTCTTCAAATCGCCGGAGCTCTTTGGTCAAAAACCGTTCGGCATGGATCAGCGTTTGGCGACGGATATAGGATTTGGGAACGAGATGCAGGTAGGATTTAGTGACTTCCAAGTAATAGCCGAAGACTTGGTTAAAGCCAACTCTCAAGTTCGGCATACCGGTGCGTTCTCGTTCTTGCTGTTCAAAACTTGCCAGCCAACTACTCCCGTCAGTCTGGATTGCGCGTAACTCATCGAGATCAGCGGATACGCCAGGCCGGATAATTCCTCCCTCCCTGGCTAAAGCCCTGGGCTCTTCCACCAAGATCCCTTGAATCTCGGTGTGGACGTCTGCCAAAGGGTCTAGTTCGTCGTGGAGCAGGTGCAGGAATTGTACTGAGGATGAGGCGAGCAATTGGTGCAGGCGTGGGAGCGGAGCGAGCGAGTCTTTGAGCGCGACTAAATCCCGGGGATTGGCAATAGCTGAAGTAATACGTGAGGTCAGCCGTTCAAGATCAAGCACAGAGGAGAGTAATGTTCGCAGCTCGGTGCGGAGACCGTGCTGGGCAACGAGCGCGGCGCTCGCCTCCTGACGTTGTTGGATTTTTTCGACCGACAGGAGCGGATGGAGAAGCCAGTTCCGCAAACGGCGCCTCCCCATGCGGGTGGTGGTCACGTTGAGCACAGAAAAAAGCGTGCCGTCTTCTGTGCCTTCGAGTATGTTCTCCACCAACTCTAGATTGCGCTGCGTTTGCGGGTCGAGAAAGACAAAGTCCTCGCTACGGTAGGACTGCGGCGCCTTGAGGTGGGGCAGGAAAGCTTTTTGGGTCTCTTTGACATAGGACAGTAGCCCGCCGGCAGCAATGAGTGAGCGTCGATTTGAGAGCGTCAGAGGTTCCACAGAGCCCTGCCCAAAAGAATTCTTCAACAGACCAAGAGCCACTTCAAGGGTAAACTCTCCACGCGGTCGTTCTGTGATAAAGGCGCTTGCATACCCGTTGCCGTTGAACTGTTCTCCTGCTCTGAGCACGATTTCCTTAGGTTGGAGTTTGCTGAAGAGGGCAGGAAGATCAGCCTGGGTCGTTTCTGCTACGAGAAACTCGCCAGTTGCAAGGTCAAGGAAGGCCGCGCCTACTAGATCTCCTTCGGAAAAAAGAGCGGCCAAGCTCTGCTCTTTTCCGCT
The DNA here is from genome assembly GCA_964489255.1 of uncultured Enterobacteriaceae bacterium. Lineage (GTDB taxonomy): Bacteria > Desulfobacterota > Binatia > Bin18 > Bin18 > CAZAYE01. The sequence continues at coordinate 7 of CAZAYE010000454.1, read as the reverse complement.
GGTCTCA
>CAZAYE010000453.1:0-4020 GCA_964489255.1 uncultured Enterobacteriaceae bacterium | reverse complement strand
CATGCTGGCAGAAGTCAAAGAGAAACTCGCTGAGTTAGATGTCCGAGTTGAGAATCTCGGGAGGCCACTTTGACATCGCTCGGAAAGAGGCACGCACCGCGGAGCTTGATTCCCTGACGACCGCTACCGACTTTTGGCAGGATCAGGAAAAGGCTCAGGCGGTCTTGAAAGAGCGCGCCACTTTGACGGAGCTTCTTGCCCAGTGGAAAAAGCAGGCACGCGATCTAGAAGACGCGCAGGTGTTTCTCGAGTTGGCGGAGGGAGGTGATGCCGAGGCGGCCACTGAAGTCGAAAGACACGTCGCGGAGTTAGAAAAAGCAGTCCGCCAAGCTGAAATGCAACGGATGCTCGGTGGCGAACACGATGCCGGCAATGCCATTGTCAGCCTGCACCCAGGTGCTGGTGGGCTCGAAGCCCAAGACTGGGCGGAGATGTTACTCCGTCTCTACCTGCGCTGGGCTGAGCGCAAAGGGTACAAGGTTGAGATGGCGGACTATGTGCCTGGTGAAGGCGGGGGAGTAAAAAGTGCAACCTTTACGGTCGAAGGGCCGTCTGCCTATGGTTATTTGCAAGCCGAGGCCGGGATTCACCGGTTGGTGCGGATCTCTCCCTTTGACGCTAACGCCCGTCGCCACACCTCGTTTGCCTCGGTATTCGTCTACCCAGACATTGATGAGTCGGTTGAGGTAGCCATTAGACCAGAAGATCTGCGTATCGATACCTATCGCTCCGGCGGTGCCGGGGGCCAGCATGTCAACAAGACCGATTCGGCGGTCCGTCTCACCCACCTGCCTACTGGCATCGTTGTTGCTTGCCAAAATGAACGTTCCCAGCATCGCAATCGGGCGATGGCAATGAAGATCCTGCGGGCCCGGTTGTATGAGCTAGAGATGGAAAAGCGAAAAGAAAAAATGGAGGATTTGCACAAAACCAAAAAAGAAATCGCTTGGGGCAGCCAGATCCGTTCCTATGTTCTTCATCCGTATCGCATGGTAAAAGATCACCGTACTGGCGTGGAGGTCGGTAACACCGATGCCGTGCTGGATGGTGAGATTGATGAGTTTATCGAAGCGTATCTGCTCCAACGCATTGCGGCCTGAGCGCCGACGGACGCGAGAAGAGCGCCCCCACTTCCTGGTACGAGCGCGCAGTGTCTGCCCCAATGGCACGAGGGACCATTCGCTCAGAAAGAGAGAGAAGCATGACGGAAGAGGTGGCGGGTTTACTAAAGCAGACCAGGGAAGAGAAACAACTATCTCTCAAGGACGTGGAGGCCAGTACGCGGATCCCTGTGCATTATTTGCAAATCTTGGAAGGAGAGGGGGATATTCGCCTCTTGGCGGATACGCTCTACCTCATTCCGTTTCTCCGCACGTACTCAGCGTTCCTTGAGCTCGACCCTGCTGTCACGGTCGCTCAGTTTATTGAGGGGTTGCAAAAGGGTGAAGCTGCCGAAGGGCAGACTCGATCCCAACTTAGCCCCTCTCGCTCCCAGGTGGTCGTGACACTTTTGATCTTGGTCGGCTTGGCGGTGCTGTCGTTCCTGTGGATAACCAGGGAGCACGGGTAAATCTCTGGTACTAGCTGGGGAAGCAAAAAGGCTCCTATGGCGCTCGACTCGGCAACGAGTTCTTTTGAGCGCGCTCCTAAGGAGGGGATATGAGCGCACTGACTATCGAAGAGATCCCAACTTTAACGGACCCAATACTGATCGTTGCCTTTGCTGGATGGAACGATGCCGGCAATGCGGCCACTCACGCTGCCCAGTTTCTCGTCCAGCGGTTGCAAGCGCGTCGGTTTGCCAGTCTCGACCCGGAAGAGTTCTATAACTTTAGCGAGTTGCGGCCGCAGGTGCGATTACGTGACGGCCTGTACCGTGAGGTCACTTGGCCCGTCAATGAGTTTTTCTATACTCGTGCAGCCATCCCTCAGCAGAGTCTCGTGTTCGGGGTGGGGATCGAGCCGCACCTGAAGTGGAAAACCTATGCCGCGACCATTCTTGATCTTGCCAAGCAGTGCGGGGTCAATCTCGTGGTGACCTTGGGCGCTCTCCTAGCGGACGTGGCCTATTCCCGGCCCGTGCGAGTGGCTGGGTTTTCCAGCGATCCGACACTGATGACACGCCTGCAATTCACTCCATCACGGTATGAAGGACCCACGGGCATCGTTGGTGTGCTGAACGACGCCTGCCGCCGCGCCGGGCTTTCCTCAGTCAGCTTCTGGGCCAACGTCCCTCATTACATCTCAGCTGCGCCGAATCCTAAAGCGGCCCTCGCCTTAGTTGGTCGACTCGAGTCCTTTCTCCACTTCACTCTCAACACGACCGAACTTCAGATTGCGGCGGTCGAGTTTGACAAACGGGTCGCGCAAGCGGTGGCCGAGAATCCCAATATGGCGTCGTATGTCCGTCAACTTGAAGAGCGGGACCAGGAAGAGAGCCTAGAAATGGAGACTGCGCCAAAAGGCAACGGCGGGAACGGTCACGCAAACGGTAAGGATATGGAAGAAGAATTGCAGCGGTTCTTACGTCAGCGCAAGGACAAAAAGGACGATGAGTAAAGGAACTCAATGAAAAAGACAGTGTACCTGGTCAATCTAGGTTGTCCGAAAAACCTGGTTGATGGCGAAGTGATGCTCGGGCTTCTGGCCCGTGCGGGATATACGATCAGCCTTGATCCAGAGCAGGCTGATGTCCTCATGGTGAATACGTGTAGCTTCATCAACGAAGCGAAAGAGGAGTCGATTGACACTATTTTGGAACTGGCCCGCTATAAGGAGAACAGCCCGGCCAAACAACTCATCGTCAGCGGTTGCCTGGCTCAACGCTACGGCCAAGAACTGCGCGAATCTTTGCCGGAGGTTGATGTGTTTGTCGGTACTGGTGAGTTTGTTCGTCTCACCGAGATTCTCGAGCAGAAACGTGCGCTCTTGAAGGGTCCGCTGACCTACATTGGCGCTGCTCATATCCTTCCCGATCACACTGCCCCTCGTATTGCGACCACGCCGTTTTACACGGCGTATCTCAAAGTCGCCGAAGGCTGCAACCACCAGTGCGCCTTCTGTATCATCCCGAAGATCCGCGGGTTACAGGAGAGCCGGCCAATTGAGTCGCTGATCGCTGAGGCCGAGACCTTGGCTGCTCAAGGCGTAAAAGAAATTAATCTTATTGCGCAAGACCTTACCGCGTACGGCCGTGAACGACGTGACGGGACCACGCTGCTCGCACTTTTACGTGCGCTCTGCCGTGTCGCAGGCATTGCCTGGATCCGACTGCTGTATTGCTACCCTAATTATCTCGATGAACCTTTCCTGCGCTTCATGGCTGAGGAGGAGAAGGTCTGCTCGTACCTGGATATGCCGCTGCAGCACATCAGCGCTCGCATGCTGCGGGCAATGCGCCGCGAGAAGAGCGGAGATGGCATTCGGCGTCTGCTTGACCGTATCCGTGCCCATATTCCTGGAGTTGTGCTGCGCACATCGTTCATCGTCGGTTTCCCTGGCGAGCAAGAGGAAGATTTTCAGCAATTGCTCGATTTCGTCTCCGCGGCGGCCATCGATCACGTTGGGGTTTTTCGTTACTCGCAAGAAGAAGGCACGGCTGCGGGAGCCCTGCCAGACCAGGTCCCTGAGGAGATCAAGCACGAACGCTGGCAGCGACTGATGGAGCGGCAGGCACAGGTGGTGCGACGAAAAAACGTGTCTCTGGTTGGTTCGGAGCAAGAGGTACTCGTATGTGGCACCGACACGCGGAGCCGGTTGTGGGGGCGCACCCGCGGCCAAGCCCCGGACATTGACGGCGTGACATTCCTCAATCGCGTCCACGCCGAGAGTGGGGAAATCATCACGGCGTGCATCACGGGCGCGTCTGGCTATGATTTGCGCGCCACCGCAGTTGCCCAACAACACAAAGAGTTCAGCCGATTGACTTTGCCTGGGTTCCCCTCTAAGGTAGAGCCCTTTTTGCGACGTCCCCATTGGGAGAGGAGCGGGGTATGAGAAAGGCGTTTCTGAAAAAAGTAA
>CAZAYE010000452.1:1689-4028 GCA_964489255.1 uncultured Enterobacteriaceae bacterium | reverse complement strand
TAGAAAACGATTTTGATGCAGCCGTGCAAACCGAAACTTTTGGCCTCGACTATCTGTTTAAGACGCAGGACCATAAAGAAGCGGTCGCCGCGTTTTTAGAGAAGCGACCAGCGCAGTTCAAGGGACAATAAGAACAAGAGACCTAGGAATCAGGCTTCAACAAACACCTGTCTGCCCTCCGGGAGTATAGAAAACCGGTGGCTTGCCGATTTCCCTTTGTGGAGGCGGTGGGGAGGGGTGTTGTGAAAATGGAGACGCAAGATGATGCAGACAGAAGAGCTCGCTAAACCCAAACCAGCAAAACGCTCGCTTACTGACCGGATCCTTACGCTGTGTGCAAGTGGGCGGTTCGGGGTGCGAGAAGCTATTGCAACCGCAACCAAGCAACCAAGCAACCTGCAAGGACAACCTGTTCAGTCGCAAAGTCGGCAAAAAGCTGGATGAGAGTTGCTTCTCTTACCAGAGCGAACAGCTGAACTTTAAAAAGAACGACCACCTCCTCGTAGTCCCCACTTAGAGCTATAGTCCCAGCACATCCTTTATTGAGTAGAGGCCTGGTGATTGGTGGGGAAGCCACAAGGCCGCACGCAGTGCGCCACGAGCCAGGCACTCACGGCTTTGAGCACGGTGGGTGAGTTCCAGCCGCTCGGCAAAGCCGGCAAAAATAACCGTGTGATCACCGACCACATCTCCACCACGCATGGCCACGATGCCTATTTCCTCGTTCGTGCGCTGGCCGGTGATACCCTGGCGAGTCAGGGTAGCGACCTTATCGAAAGATTTCCCCTGAGCGGTAGCGATCGCTTGCCCTAACGCCAGTGCCGTGCCGCTTGGTGCATCGACTTTGAAGCGGTGGTGAATTTCGTATATCTCTGGGTCAAAACCGTCCTGGAGAATCCGGGCGACGTCGGCGACTACTTTGAGGAGGACGTTGACGCCAATGCTCATATTGGGTGCAATCAGAGCGCGGGTCTCGGGAGCGATCTTTTCTGCCTCGGCACGTTGCTCAGCGGAGAAGCCAGTGGTCCCAATCACAATGGCCGCTCCCTTCACTACTGCCGTACGCAAGTGCTCTAAGGCGGCCTCTGCCACGGTGAAATCCAGGGTCACATTGTCGGGAGCTGCGACAGCGCCGTAATTATCTGAAACCTTGAGGCCGATCGTGCCGATGCCGGCAACTTCGCCGGCATCCTTCCCAAGTGTTGAGTGTTCTGGTGCTTCGATCGCGCCAACAAGGCGCATTTGAGGGTGTTCCCGTACCAGACTCACGAGTAGTTTTCCCATGCGTCCGGCTGCACCGCAAACAATGACGTTGGTTGGCATAACTCATCCTCCTGAAAAAGGTAGGGGTACGGCAGGCCGCACCCCTACACTGTTTGACAACTCTGCCTGTTAATCCCTCTAGTCGATAAGCTTGTATTCCTTCAGGACGGTTTTGAGTTTTGCCAAGTTCGCTTCGGCCATTGGCACCAGCGGGAGGCGGAGTTCGAGGTCGCACTTGCCCATCAGCGACAGGGCGGTTTTTGCCGGGATTGGGTTAGTTTCAATGAACAGGGAGCGGATCAGAGGAAGGAGGTTGAGCTGCAGTTGTGCGGCCTTTTCCCACTGCTTGGTCAGGCACGCATTAGCCAAATCCGCCATTTCCCGCGGGGCAACGTTTGCCGCCGTGCTGATAACACCCTTCCCACCGAGTGACATCATGGAGAAGGTTAATGAGTCTTCTCCTGAGAGGATAGCGAGCTTATTTCCGCAAGCAGAGATGATGTTCAAGACTTGGTCGATTGAGCCAGCGGCTTCTTTGACGCCGACAATGTTCTCGATCTCAGCAAGGCGGGCCATGGTGCTGGGTTCGATGTTCGACCCGGTTCGGCCAGGAATGTTGTAGAAAACGATCGGAAAGCCAGGCACAGCTTGGGCAACCGCCTTGTAGTGCTGATAGATGCCTTCCTGAGTTGGGCGGTTATAGTAAGGTGAGATCATGAGCGCACCATCCGCCCCTACCTCCTGTGCCTCGCGAGTGAGGCGGATCGCTTCAGCGGTGGAGTTCGAGCCAGTGCCGGCAACGACAGGGACTCGCTTCCTCACCACTTCTACGACCAGTTTGACTACTTGGGTGTGTTCCTCATGGGAAAGCGTGGCTGATTCACCGGTTGTGCCGCACGGGACAATCCCGTGAGTATCGCTGCGGATGTGCCACTCGATGAGGTCAACGAGCCGTTGCTCGTCAACTTTCCCGTTTTTGAAAGGAGTGATGAGTGCAACTAGTGAGCCTGAGAACATACTTGCCTCCAGCCGACCTCTGCTCGTCCGTGCTTCGATCCTTCGACCGGGCTCAGGAC
>CAZAYE010000452.1:0-1679 GCA_964489255.1 uncultured Enterobacteriaceae bacterium | reverse complement strand
ACGAACGGAAGATCTTTATAGCTTTAATGTCTTGGCCCGTTCACCCTGAGCTTGTCGAAGGGTGAACGAGGGTTTCCAGCAACCCCTTAGATCTCGATCGTCCCTTCAAACACCTCTTCTGCCGGACCTGTCATATATACATGACTATCCTCCGCTCGCCACTCGATCTCTAGGTCTCCACCGCGGAGATGGACGGTGACGCGGCGTTCAGCTCTGTGGTTCAACACGGCAGCTACTGCTGCGGCGCAGGCACCGGTGCCGCAAGCCCAAGTCTCGCCCGAGCCCCGTTCCCACACGCGCATATTCAGTTCGGTTGGGCTGACCAGTTGGATGAATTCGGTGTTGACCCGCTTGGGGAAAAAAGCGTGATACTCGAACTGCGGACCGATTTTTTCCAGTTCGAGCGGCTCGACGGCATCGACAAAGGTCACGCAATGGGGATTGCCCATTGATACGCAGGTGACCTGATACGACGTTCCGTCTACTGCCAACGCGTGATCAATGACTTGACCGGCGGCTGCCACAGGAATGCGCGGGCCCTCCAGAATCGGCTCCCCCATGTCTACCGTCACCCGGGACACTTGATCGTTCTTCAATTCTAGAAAAAGGGTTTTCAGACCGGCATCGGTATCCACCTTGAGCGGATTGACCCGTGCCAATCCGTGGTCGTACACATATTTACCAACGCAGCGAATGCCGTTGCCGCACATCTCGCCGCGGCTCCCATCGGCATTATACATTTCCATACGCACCTGGGCGGTGTCCGATGGGCAAATGAGAATGAGTCCATCGCCACCAATGCCGGTACGTCGGTTGCTAACCTTTTGTGCCACTGCAGGTGGATTTGGCACCTTGGTAGCGAAAGCGTTGACGTAGATATAGTCGTTGCTGATGCCATGCATCTTTGTGAACGGTAGCTTCATAGCACGAATCCTACGTGACAGTCCTGAGTCCTGAGTTCCGAGTGCTGAGCAGAAGAGCGAAATTTCTTGCTCAGGACTCAGCACTCATTACTCATTACTGAAGCATTGCCGGAATCTTCTCCCCGCGGATCAGGTCATCCAGTGTCTCCCGCTCGCGTACCACAGAAAAGTTCGCGCCGTCAACCAGTACTTCAGCCGGACGCGGACGGGTATTATAGTTCGAGGCCATGACGAACCCATAGGCGCCGGCGCTCATCACCGCCATCAGATCGCCAGGGGCAAACTCGGCGACCTCCCGGTCCTTAGCAAAGAAGTCCCCACTTTCACAGACTGGCCCGACCACGTCAGCGACGATTATCTTGTCGGTCGTCTGTTTGACCGGCTGGATTCCCTGGTAGGAGCCATACAGAGCCGGGCGAATGAGGTCGTTCATGCCGCCGTCTACTACGACGAAGTGCTTCTCGCCGTTGCTCTTGCGGTACAGGACGCGTGTCACCAGGATCCCGGCGTTCCCGACGATCACCCGACCGGGTTCGAGGACCAGCGTAAGATCTGTCCCAGGTGCTATGGCCCCTGAACACGGGGTCGCCAGCGCGCCCATCATCTCAATAAGCGAACCGGCGTACTCTTTGGGCTCAGGCGGTTTTTCATCGTTGTAGGTGATTCCTAAACCGCCACCGAGATCGAGGTGACTGACAGCCAATCCGCGCTCACGCAACCGCAGGATCAATTCTTTCACGCGTGCCAGCGCATCGA
>CAZAYE010000451.1:0-4030 GCA_964489255.1 uncultured Enterobacteriaceae bacterium | reverse complement strand
ACGCTGACGTTGACGGATCACATATTCGCACCCTGCTCCTCACCTTCTTTTACCGCCAACTTCCAGGGGTTATCGAAAATGGTCACCTGTATATTGCTCAGCCGCCTTTATTCCGGGTAAAAAAAGGGAAAACCGAGCGATATCTACGGGATGAGCCAGCCCTTGACGACTTTGTTATCGACCTTGGTATAGAAAATCTCCGGGTTGGAACTCTTGCTGGGGGGGACCTGAAGAGATGGGTCAAGACCTTTCTACACTGCGAGAAGCTCATCGATGTCATCGAACGCAAAGGGAGGGACCGCCGACTCGTTTCAGCACTCCTCAATCAGTCTGGCTTCTCCTTGGAGGTGCTCAAAGATCGTCCCCTGTTGGAAGAAGTCCTTGCGGCAACCGAAGCTGCCATAAAGTCTGCCTATGCAGACCTCCTGCTCGTATCCCTTTCCCTTGAGGAGGAGAGTGAAATAGGGGGATATCGCATTGTCGTGACTGCCGGAACGAACGGAGCTGGAGTCAAAACTGTCTTCGATAGCAACTTCCTCCTTTCCCCCGAGGCGCAGGAAATTACCAAGCTTCTCGCTGACTTACGAGTAGTTGGGCTTCCCCCTCTCACTCTCTCTGACAAGGAAGAATCCACCACGTTCGGCAGCCACAAGGAAGTTGTTGACGCCATTCTCGTCCGCTCTCGTCACGGTGTAGAAATCCAGCGTTACAAGGGATTGGGAGAGATGAACCCAGAGCAGCTGTGGGAGACAACCATGAACCCAGAAACTCGCACTCTACTCCAGGTGAGAATCGAGGATGCCTACGAAGCGGATGAAATCTTCTCAACGTTAATGGGTGATGAGGTAGAGCCCAGGCGACGCTTCATTGCAGAAAATGCCTTAGCGGCCAAAAACCTCGATATCTAACTCGATATCTAAATGGAAACAAATTCAAACTCCCATCCCATTCCAATCAATATCGAACAAGAGATGCGGCAGTCCTACATGGACTATGCCATGAGCGTCATCATCGGCAGGGCTTTGCCTGATGTCCGTGACGGGCTGAAGCCTGTTCACCGTCGCGTGCTCTATGCGATGTCCGAATTGGGAAACGACTGGAATCGCCCCTACAAGAAATCTGCCCGCATCGTCGGAGACGTCATCGGCAAGTACCACCCGCATGGCGATATAGCTGTGTACGACACCATCGTACGGATGGCCCAGGAATTTTCCCTCCGTTACCCCCTGATTGACGGGCAGGGGAACTTCGGCTCGATTGACGGTGATCCGCCTGCAGCGATGCGTTACACCGAAATCCGCATGACACGCATCGCCGGTGAGATGCTCTCCGACATAGACAGGGAGACCGTTGATTTCATACCGAACTACGATGACACCAGCCGGGAACCAGTGGTCCTACCCGCTAAGCTCCCTAACCTCCTGATTAATGGGTCTTCGGGAATCGCAGTGGGAATGTCCACCAATATCCCTCCTCATAATCTTGGGGAAGTCGTCAATGCCCTTCTGGTATTGCTCGATAACCCACACCTGAGCAACCTTGACCTGATGAAGCACATCTCAGGACCGGACTTTCCCACAGGTGGATTCATCTACGGCATAGATGGCGTGCGTGAAGCCTATGAAACCGGGAGGGGAATAGTGCAGATGCGGGCCCGCACATCGGTCGAAATAGACAAGCGTACCGGAAGGAGTAGCATCATTGCCCATGAAATTCCCTTTCAAGTGAACAAGGCCCGCCTGATTGAGCGTATCGCCGAGTTGGTGAACGAAAAACGCATAGACGGCATCTCAGACTTGCGTGATGAATCTGACCGCGACGGCATGCGAATCGTCATAGAACTCAAGCGAGATGCCGTTCCTACGGTGGTTCTTAACCAGCTCTACAAGATGACACCGCTACAAGAGTCGTTTGGTATCATTCTGCTTGCTATTGTTGACGGCCGTCCCCGCTTGCTGACCCTGAAAGATACGCTCGTTCTCTTTCTTGCCCATCGCCGCGAAGTTGTCCGTCGGAGGACTGCCTTTGATCTGGGGAAGGCTCAGGATCGACTTCACATTCTTGACGGACTAAAAATTGCGCTCGATAACCTTGACGCTGTGCTGCAACTCATCCGACATGGGCAGGATCCGGCCAGAGTACGCCAAGGGCTCATGACTCAGTTTTCCCTCAGCGAGACCCAGGCTCAAGCCATTCTTGACATGCGCCTACAGCGGCTCACCCAACTTGAACAGGGAAAAATTCTCACTGAGCACAACGAAACTGTTGCTCTCATCGCGCATCTACAGGCGGTGTTGGCCAGCCCTAGGGAAATCGACGCGATCATCAAAGAAGAGCTCGCAGATCTGCGCAAACGATTCGCCGACGAACGACGTACGCAAATTATCTCTGAGACTACCGACCTTTCCGTGGAAGATTTGATCGCTGAAGAAGATATGGTCGTGACCATCTCCCACGAAGGGTACATCAAAAGGAATCCAGCGACCTCGTATCGTTCCCAGCGTCGTGGAGGCAGAGGAGTACTTGGCGCAACAACAAGAGAAGAGGATTTCGTCGAGCATCTATTCGTTTCTTCGACTCACTCTTTCCTGCTTTTCTTCACGACTATTGGCAGGGTGTATTGGGTAAAAGTGCATGAGATTCCCCAGGGGGGCCGCACTGCTAAGGGCAAGGCAATTGTGAACTTGCTCCCACTCCGGGAAGGCGAAAAGATTTCAGCCTACCTTCCTGTACGCGAGTTTCAGGATGAATGCTTCGTCGTTTTTGCCACCCGTAAGGGACTGGTGAAGAAAACGGAGCTGATGGCCTACGCCAATCCGCGCCGCGACGGCATTATTGCTTTGGCTCTCGAAGAGGATGATGAGGTCATTGGCGTGCGACTGACAGACGGGAAACAAGAGATCCTGCTTTCTACGAAAAACGGTCAAGCGATCCGCTTTTCTGAGGAAGAAGTGAGGCCGACTGGTCGTGGCACCTATGGAGTCAGAGGCATCGCCCTTGAAGAAGGAGACGCCGTGGTTTCCCTGGAGATTCTGAGCAAGGGGGCGACGCTGCTTACCGTATCTTCAGGAGGATATGGCAAACGGAGCGGGGTCGATGAATACCGTATCCAGTCACGCGGCGGCAAAGGGATCATCACCATGCGCACCTCCGACAAGACCGGGGAGGTCATCGGAGTGCGTCAGGTGACCGATGAGGATCATCTCATGCTGGTGACGGACAGTGGGCGGATCATCCGGCTGCGGATGGCAGAGCTCAGGATCATTGGCCGCAATACTCAAGGGGTGCGGTTGCTCAACGTTGGGCCAGATGAACGTGTAGCGAGTCTTGCACTTTTGGCGGAAAAAGAGGATGAAGTAGAAGCAGAAGAGAGCGTGGTAGCGCTTGAAGAGGCAGCTTCCATGCCAGGTGAAGCAAATCACAGAGAGGAGGACGATCTATGAGTGTTCAAATTGGGCAAAAGGCCCCAGACTTTACCCTGAAAACCAACAAAATGCAGGATTTCAAGCTCAGCGACCTGCAAGGCAAGAAGAACACTGTGCTCTTGTTTACACCACTTGCCTTTACCAGTGGGTGAACGAAAGAGTTGTGCTCCGTGCGAGACAACATCAACTCTTTGCAGAACGAGAACACGCAGGTCGTGGCCATCACTGTTGACAGCCCCTTCGCCTTGGATGCCTGGGCCGCGAAGGAAGGCTACCAATTTCCGCTGCTGAGCGATTTCAACAAGGAAGTGTCTGCTGCGTACGGCTCACTGTACGAAAACCTGCTCGGTTTCAAAGGAATCGCGAAACGTTCAGCCTTCGTCGTCGATAAGAATGGCATTATACAGTACGCCTGGATTACTGAGGACGCAAGCAAGCTTCCTGAACTCGAGCCAATTCGCGAATGCTTACAAAAGTGCGCGTAGACCGACCGGGGCGAGTTTCACACTCGCCCCTCTTTCCGTTGTCGTTTCGGCAGGAGGATAAGCATTGCCACTGCCCAGATGCCGAAGACAAAGCCAAGAACGGTCCAGAGGTTCTTCGGA
>CAZAYE010000450.1:0-4034 GCA_964489255.1 uncultured Enterobacteriaceae bacterium | reverse complement strand
GAAACTCGACAAAGACTTCAGTTTTGTCGGTCCACCGAGTAATGCTGACCGAGTGATCGGCAGAATGGGCGTTTTCAGTTGGAGGTGGGGTATTCTGGCAGCTGGTTAACAGCACCAAGGCAAAACCAAGGTGCGTGGGTATTTTCCACGACGTATCCATAGTTCTCGCTCCACAGACGGGCCTGCCGACACGAGTGGCACGGCCTCGTCGGAAGAAAAGAAAATTTTTCAGGAAAAAAGCAAAAAAGGTCTCAACGACCTACAAGAAGTACGGAGGCGAACGGGGAGGAGCAGGAGAAAAGACAAAATCCTGGACAGGAGGCGGGTGGTCTCTCGCCAGCACTCGAGTGAAGAACGAGAACGGTGAGAAATCAGCCGACCCTGCTACAGGGAGAGAGACTGGGGTCTTCTCCAGAGCTGGCGGCAAGATAACAGGGCCACGGGGGAGAAGAGTAGGAAAACTGATTTGCGGCGGGGGCTGAGAGGAGGAGTCTTCCGGCAGGCCATGTCCCGTATGGTGCTCACCATGCTCGTGAGCGGAGAAAGGAAGGAAGTCGGCGTGGAAAACAGCCTGGTGTCGATGCGCTCCTGATTTCCCATGTGCATGGACCTGGGCAGGATGGAGATGCAAGGTTGGCAACAACAAGAGGACAGGCAAGAGCAGCGCAATCAACCCTGCGCGCCAAATCCAAAAGCGCAGCTTCAACATGATCTACTATCCTACGCTCGTTTCACCTTGCGAAGAAAGAGCCTCATCGTTGTTGCCTACAGTGAAATACAGAGAAATTCTGACAAAAAATTCAGTAACTCTTCAGAAAGGACTCTAGCAACGAGCCCTCCAAGGTCAGAGAATACAGAAGGTCTGTATGCGCATTCTCGTGATTGAAGATGAAACCAAGGTGGCACGGGCTCTGCGAGAAGGGCTCGAAGGCGAACACTACGAGGTAGCCGTCGCGAGAACCGGCGAAGAAGGCTTCTTCCGTGCGAATGCGGAGGTTTTCGACCTAATCGTACTGGACCTGATGCTCCCAGGGCGGGACGGGATCGAGGTGCTGACCACACTGCGCAGGCGTGGGATGCAAACGCCAGTCCTGATCCTGACGGCCAAGGATGCCGTCGAGGACCGCGTGTTCGGGCTCGATAGTGGCGCTGACGATTACCTGGTGAAGCCCTTCGCGTTTCCAGAACTCCTCGCTCGTATTCGTGCGCTTCTCCGCCGTGACCGCATAGATCAAGCCCTGCGCCTCAAAGCTGGTGACCTGGAGATGGACCTGGTAACCCGTAAGGTCACCCGCGGTAACCAGCTGCTCGATTTAACGGCGCGCGAGTTTGAACTGCTGGAATACCTCCTGCGCCACCAGAACCAGCTTGTGTCCCGAGAGATGCTCACCCGTGAGGTGTGGAAGGAACCAGCTCGGGCTACACCGCTTGACAACGTCATCGATGTCCACATCGCACGCCTACGGAAAAAAGTGGATCAAGGTTTCCCTGTCAAGCTCATCCATACCGTGCGGGGTGTCGGCTTCATCCTGCGGGAAGGTGAACCATGACCCGATGGTGGCGGCCTTGCAGTGTGCGCGTATGGCTGACGCTGTGGTACGCAGGGACTCTCGCCGTCATTTTAGCCCTGTATGCAGGTGGTGTGTTCGTTTTCCTCAACCACAGCCTCTCTGCTGAACTCGACCGTCGCTTGCACGAAGATTTCGAGATCGCTGAACAGATGCTGGAGCGTACGGCCGCTGGGAGAATCCGCTGGCGGACCGACACACCTCACCATGAAGAGGACACCAGTGACGAGGGTTGGTTAGAAGTATGGAGCCCAGAAGGCAAGCTATTGTACCGCAGTGTGTCGCTTGAGGAGACGGGCGGGAACTTGCTTTCCACACCCTTCCCGCTGGAACGTTCCGGATACGCCTCCAGCACTTTGCCAAGTGGTGTTCCCGTTCGGATCCTCAGCGGATCCTATGTGGTCGATGGTGTGCCCGTTGTGATCCAAGTGGCCAGATCCGAGATGCGGCTTCATCACGAACTGAGTGAACTGCTCCTTGTCCTGGGATTTGGCTTTCCCGTAGCTGTTGGGATTTCTGCGTTCGGCGGTTATATGCTCGCACGCCGTGTGTTAGCACCGATGAGCCGGATGGCCGACCGTGCAAGAGCAATCACGGCAGAGCGACTCCATGAACGGCTTCCCGTCGAAAACCCTGACGACGAGCTCGGCTCCCTTGCTGCCGTCTTCAACGATACCTTCGCCCGTCTAGAGCGCTCGTTTGAGCAACTGCGTCGCTTTACATCGGACGCCTCCCACGAACTCCGGACTCCTCTCACAGCAATCAGGAGTGTCGGTGAGGTCGGTTTACGCGAACACCGTGACGAGAAAGCCTACCGCGAGATCATTGGCAGCATTCTCGAAGAAGTAGATTGCTTGGGTCGTCTGGTGGACAGCCTTCTGACTCTCTCTCGTGCTGATGCTGGACAAGTAAAGCTCTTCCCTGAGCGTGTGAGCCTAACAGAACTGGCACGCGAAGTGATCAAACAGTTGGGCGTGCTCGCAGAGGAAAAGAAACAATCCCTCTTGGTTGAAGCTGCTGGACCGGTTTATGCGATGGCGGATCGCCTCGTGCTCCGTCAAGCCGTCGTCAACTTGGTCGATAACGCCATCAAGTACAGTCCAGAGGGTGGGAGTGTTTGGGTCGTTGTTCAGGACCAGCCGCACGGCTCTACACTGGAAGTGATAGACACCGGACCTGGGATTGCAGCGGAACACCAGGAACGGATTTTCGACCGGTTCTATCGGGTAGATAAAGCACGGTCACGGGAGATGGGGGGGACTGGTTTGGGGTTGGCGATCGCACGGTGGGCAGTGGAAGCCACTGGCGGCCGACTTGAGTTGGAAAGCGAAGAAGGAGCCGGAAGCACTTTTCGTATTATCCTGTCGCAGGGACAGAGACAGGACCCAGGAGGAAGCGCCTTATGAAGCTCGAACAGCAGCAATGGACGAAGGCCCTTGTGTTCTCCATCGTCGTGGCGTGCGGTCTTGGTGGAGACCTCCACATCCCGGCAAGTGACGCACAAGTGAATACGCCTGCGCGGGGCGGAGGCAAGGTGTATGCAACCTCCTGGTTCGGCGGTGTGATTTCGGTCATCGACGCTGCCAAGAGGGAAGTAGCTATTACCATCGCTGTTGGCGTGCAGAACCATAACGTCATACTCAGCCCTGATCAAAAGTCTGCCTGGGTAACCAACAACAACGATGGGACGGTGTCGATCGTCGATACAACCACAGATCGGGTTGTTGACACCCTACGTGTCGGCAACGGTCCGCGACATACCTTTTTCAGCGCTGACGGAGCGGAAGCGTATGTCACCAATGAGTTTGATGACACCGTCGCTGTGCTTGACCCGAACGCGCGCCGCATCCTTGCCACGGTCGCCGTTGGCCATATGCCTCACTTTCCCATTGCGGTGGGAGACAAGTTGTTCGTGACCAATTTTGGGAGTGGCACGGTGACGGTGATCGCACGGTCGACTCGCCAAGTCCTGGCTACCCTGCCGGTTGGTCTCGGTCCGCTTGGTGCTGGTGCAACCCGAGACGCCAAGCGGGTGTACGTCGCGTGTCATGCTGCCAATCGTGTGGCAGTAATCGATGCCGAGACGTTGCAGGTGCTCGCGCGCATCCGTACCGATCCTGGCCCTGTCCAGGTTACCGTTGCCCCGGATCAACAGGTTGCCTACGTCACCAACGATGGTCGCGGTACAGTTCAGAAGATTGACTTGGCAAGCAATCAGATTGTGAAAACGGTGGCGGTTGCGCCCGATGCCGGCACCCATGGAATCACGTTTGGGGCTGAGGGCAGGTTGCTGTTCGTGACTAATACGGGGGCTGGGACAGTCTCTTTCATCGACACCGAGCGCGACGAAATTATCACGCACATCAAAGTAGCGACGGCCCCAGAAGGGATTGCGTTTAAGCGACCCTGAACTGAGAAGCTCGGAGAGAACCACGGAGGAAGACGTATGCACTCCATGACCCGACG
>CAZAYE010000449.1:0-4037 GCA_964489255.1 uncultured Enterobacteriaceae bacterium | reverse complement strand
ATGAAGACACCCTCGCACGTCCGTGGGTCCGACCAGGCACCCCTGGCCTCGAACACCGTATTGGCGGTTTGGAGAAAGACTACCTCACCGGCAACATCAGCTACGCTCCGAATAACCACGAGCAGATGGTGCGGGTCCGCTATCGCAAGATGGCCAAGATTACGCAGGAGATTCCGCCGACGAAAATTGACGGTCCAGAACGTGGGAAACTGTTGGTCATTGGGTGGGGCAGCACCTACGGCTCTATTGTTGCTGCGGTAAAGGAGTTCCAGAACCAGGGCAAAGCGGTGTCTCATCTCCACCTGCGCTACTTGAATCCCTTGCCGCCAGACCTCGGAGGGATCATTTCTCGCTTCGACAAAGTGTTGGTGCCGGAAATGAACATGGGGCAACTGCTCCGCGTGTTACGGGCAGAATATCTGGTTGGCGCGGTCGGGCTCAACAAGATCCAAGGCCGGCCCTTCAAAGTCTCTGAGATCACTGCGCGAATCGCACGGATGCTGGAGGAATAACTCTATGAGCACAGCAACTGCGGCAAAGTTGACACGGAAAGATTTCGTTTCTGATCAGGATGTACGTTGGTGTCCGGGGTGCGGGGACTACTCCATCCTCGCGCAAGTTCAGAAAATTTTCCCTGAACTGGGAGTACCCCGAGAAAATATCGTGTTCATTTCTGGGATTGGTTGTTCCAGCCGTTTCCCTTATTACATGAACACCTATGGGTTCCACTCGATCCATGGTCGTGCACCAGCCATCGCGACTGGTTTGAAGGTGTCACGTCCAGATCTGATGGTGTGGGTGGTCACTGGTGACGGTGATGGGCTGAGCATCGGTGGGAACCATCTCATGCACGCCCTGCGACGTAATGTGGATCTCAAGATCCTGCTGTTCAACAACCGAATTTATGGCCTTACCAAAGGGCAGTACTCCCCCACCTCAGAATTAGGAAAGGTGACCAAGTCTACGCCGATGGGTTCAGCTGACCATCCCCTCAATCCCTTACTGCTGGCACTTGGTGCAGATGCCACGTTTGTGGCTCGCACTATTGATGTCGAAGCGAAACACCAGCAGGACCTCCTCAAGCGTGCGGCTGAGCACAAAGGGGCGGCGTTTGTTGAGATCCTGCAGAACTGCAACGTCTATAATGATGGCGCCTTCGCCTCCCTGACTGATAAGGAGACCAAGGCGGACACGCAACTCGTCCTAGAGCATGGCAAGCCTATGATCTTTGGCAAGAGTAAGGACCGGGGGATCCGCCTCAAGGGATTGACACCAGAGGTTGTGACTTTGGGGAACGGTATTGGGACCTCTGATCTGTTGGTTCATGATGAGACCGATCCGGTCCTGGGTTTCTTGTTAAGCCGTATGGCTCCGCCTGCTTTCCCCACGCCGATTGGCGTGATTCGGGTGACGCAAAAGCCGACGTTCGACGCCCTGGTGAATCACCAAATTCAGGAGGCGGTTACCAAGTCCGGAGAAGGTGACCTCGATCAGCTTCTCCACCGCGGCGATGTGTGGACGGTGAAATAACCCTGCCTTCGGAGAGGCCCCTGTTGACGCTTCTCGCGCTTGACCGGGGCCCCTTTGTGTTCTAGACCCGCTTACATGCCAGTCCCTCTCCGTATTGCCTGCCCTCATTGTGGGAAGATTCTCTATCAAAAGCGCGCAGGCTGCTGTCCTGAGTGTGGTCAGGCAGTATCCGCGCATGTGGAGGCAGTGCGCGGTCGGGAAGAGCGGATCGAGAAAGTCGTAGCGGTCATTGGGACCGCCCTCGTTATTCTGGTATCTCTGCTCACCAGTGGTCTCGGATTGGTTGAGGGAGTCGTGATGTACGTTGCCGCCGGGGCGGTAATGTTCTATCTGGCCAAGAAAACGTTCAAACCTAACCGGCAACCAAAGGAATAAGAGATATGGATGCAAAAGAACTCTTGCGCTTGAATGTTCCCAAATTGCGCGAGGAAGCCCTCAAAGCGCCCGGTGCCGTCGGAGTGACCGGCATGAAAAAGGAGGAACTGATCCAACTCCTTGCCAGAGCGCACGGTATCGTTCTGGAGAAGCGGACGACCAGCACCGAAAAGACTGAAATCAAGAAGCGTATCCGCGCGCTCAAGGCCAAGCGGGACGAGGCTCTCGGACGTCAGGCCTATGAGGAAGTTGCGCGTATTCGGCGTGGCATCCGCTCGTTGAAACGCCGTACCCGTGAGCTTGCCCGTATGGGTGCGAAAGAGGTGCCTGCCGCCGCGCCCCAGGCGTCCTAACGAGGATGCGGGGGAGAAACGTAGGGTGAGCGATAGAGACAGGACTATGAACCTCCATGTGCAACAGCAACCTTTGACTTCCCTAGAGAGCGATCTCGTTGTGGTTCCATTGGCCCAGGGCGAGCAGAGTGGCGAGACAGTACAGATACTCGACCGCGCTCTGAACGAGGTGGTGAGGGAACAAATCGGGCGCAGCGGTTTTGTGGGCAAGGAAGGGGAAACGCTGCTCTTTCATACGCATGGTCGCCTGCCCAGTCGATCGGTGTTGCTGTTAGGCTTAGGCAAATCTGAAAACGTTGAGACGGAAACTTGGCGCCGAATGGCTGGGAAGGTCCAGAGGGAAGCCAGGAGTCAGGGAGCAAGGAATCTCGCGTGGTTCTTGCCTGCTGAGCGTGGTCACGCCGACGTTCTTGTTGCTGTTGCCGAAGGAACGTGGCTGTCCGGGTACACTTTTGACAAGTACAAGTCCGACAAGAACGGGAAGCCCGCCGTAGAAACTTTGACGCTGGCCGGGACCGACTTACAAAGAACTCCGGCTCTCAGCCGAGCTCTCGAGGTCGTGCAAAAAACTGCCCCTGGTGTGTTTCTCGCGCGGGACTTAGTAAACGAGCCGGCGTCGGTCTCGACTCCTAGGTATCTGGCTGAACAGGCCGTCAAGCTCTCACGCGGGAATGGCCTCAAGAGCGATATCTGGGGCCTGAACAGAGTGAAAACTGCCAAGCTGGCTGGATTGCTGGCGGTTGCGCGCGGCAGCGTAGAAGAGCCGCGCTTCATTAAGCTGAGCTACAAACCGGGAGGAAAGCCGAGAAAGAAAATTGCCCTCGTGGGCAAGGGGCTTACGTTTGACTCGGGTGGACTGTCACTCAAGCCGGCCAAGTCCATGGAAACGATGAAGCTCGACATGTCCGGGGGTGCGACGGTATTGGGAGTGATGCAGGCCATCTCCCAACTCAAACCGCACGTGCAGGTCACGGGTTACATCCCGGCGACTGAGAACATGCCGAGTGGCACAGCCCAGAAACCTGGAGACATCATCTGCTACCGCAATGGCAAGACCGTCGAGGTGCTGAACACTGATGCTGAGGGACGTTTGATCCTGGCTGATGCGCTTATCCAGGCGGTTGAAGACAAACCAGATGTTATTATCGATTTGGCTACGCTCACTGGGGCTTGCGTAGTGGCCCTGGGTCCACAAATCGCTGGTCTGTTCAGTAACGATCAGGAACTAGCCGCTGCTCTGATGCAGTGCAGCCAAAAGACTGGCGAGCCGTTGTGGCGGCTCCCGCTCGTCAAAGAATACAAAGAGGACATCAGAAGCTCAGTGGCAGACATCAAGAACACCGGCAGTGGGAATGCTGGCGCAATCGCTGCAGCCCTGTTCCTAGAAGAATTCGTTGGAGATGTTCCCTGGGCTCACCTTGACATTGCTGGTCCAGCCTTTGCAGAGAAGGATGGACCGTACATCCCCAAAGGCGGCACCGGCTTCGGTGTGCGCACGCTGGTGCGCTACCTTCTAAGCCTGTAGGGATATTGGTCCCCTCTCCCCTCGCGGGAGAGTGAGGGGGCGTGCGGCCAACTCACCAATGGAGAGATCTCTCTTCCGACCTTCTCCTCTACACTTCCTCAAACCCGTGCGCCTTAAACCGCAAAGTCCGGCAGTTCTCCGTCACCGTGCGGACAATGTGATCTGGAGTACCGTCGGGAATCTCCGCGTGAATATCGAGGGTGACCTCGACGGCGGTGGCGACGGTTAAACGCGCCCGCATCGCCGGTCAACAG
>CAZAYE010000448.1:0-4041 GCA_964489255.1 uncultured Enterobacteriaceae bacterium | reverse complement strand
GTATAAGAGACAGGGCAAGGAGTACGAGGCTCCACACATAGGGCGTTCCTCTGGAGTCAAGGCGAAGTTACTTGCTGATAACGGCGAGTATGTCCTTGGTCTCGCTCGTGACAAGGCCAAACAGAATCGAATAAAAGAGTGTCACCAGACATTCCTTGATCAAGTCAGAGCCTGTGCTGATGCGACAGAGGAAGAGTCTGTTAAGGCAGTCCTGCGATTCTTGGAGAAGATGGACCTCGATACGCTTCCTCTCCCTGACGACTTCAATCCAGCCCACAATCTAACCTTTCGCGTGAAAGGTGTGCTTCCGATCCACCTGAAATCCGTGCAGGCTTACTGGGCCTCTGTAACCGGAGGGGGAGAAGGAGAGTCGCTAGAGCCTAATGATAGCTTGATGCAATGCCTGATCTGTGGGGAGTTACGGCCGGCAGTAGAACGCTTACAGTTCAAAATTAAGCGCATTCCTGGGGGCCAATCTTCCGGTATGGCACTAATTTCTGCCAATGCCCCAGCCTTTGAATCTTACGGTCTTGAAGCATCTCTTATTGCTCCCACCTGTCAGAATTGTGGAGAGCGTTTCAGCAAGGCAGCAAACGCTCTGATCGAAGCAGAGGACACTCATATTACAGTGGGGCCTCTTGTCTACCTCTTTTGGACGAAAGAAGAGATGCCCTTCTCTGTAGCGGCATTGCTCTCACGCCCAGAACCGGGCGAAGTGCGAACCTTAATTGCCTCCGTGTTTAGCGGCCAGCGAGCTGTTACAGGAATCGACACAACTCCATTCTACGCCACTGCCTTCTCGGCGAGCGGTGGTCGTGTGACTGTGCGAGACTGGCTAGATACCACTGTAGAAAGTGCCAGACGCAGTCTTGCCCGCTATTTCGCCTTACAACGGATTGTCGAGCGAGACGGTACTTTAGGAACCCCCTATGGTCTTTTCCCCCTCGCAGCTGCGACTGTCCGTGATACGAATAGGGAGTTACCGCCAAATGTTCCGAAGGTACTTCTGCACATGGCTCTCAAAGGCGGACCGCTCCCTCTGTGGCTGCTTTTCCAGGCGGTAAAACGCAACCGCGCAGAACAGAAGATTACCCGCCCTCGGGCGGCACTCATCAAAATGGTTTTGCTTTCGCAGCAAGAAACGCTTGCAAAGGAGGATATGATGACTCAACTGGAACCCGAAAATCGTGACCCTGCGTATCTTTGTGGTCGGCTTTTAGCTGTCCTCGAAGCAGTACAACGAGAGGCTATTCCTGGTGCTAATGCCACAATTACTGACCGTTTCTTTGGCACGGCGTCTTCTGCACCGGCTTCCGTGTTTGGGCGTCTCATTCGAGGCGCTATGGCCCACCTGGGAAAGCTGCGCAGAGAAAAGCCTGGAACTTATGAGGCTCTACGCAGAAGATTGGCGGAAGTACAAGAGCATCTGAAAACCTTCCCGAAGACATTAACCCTGGAGCAGCAAGGTCTTTTCGGTTTGGGCTACTTTCACCAGCAAGCAGCTGATCGAGCTGCCGCCATTGCCCATCGGCAAGCACGGGATGCTGAGAAAAGCGACGCGAACACCAACACCGCTGCTTAACGTAAATACAGAAAAGGAGGAAATGCCTCATGTCTATCGAGACCTACACTGATCCCACGAAACGCTACGACTTCGTCTTACTCTTTGACATCGTTGATGGAAATCCAAACGGCGATCCAGATGCTGGTAACCTGCCACGAGTCGATCCAGAAACCATGCAAGGCATGGTGACCGACGTTTGTCTCAAACGGAAGGTACGGAACTGGATAGACGCCACACGTGGAAAGCAAGAACGCTACAAAATCTTCGTGGAGAATCGAGGCTATCTTGTTGATCACAAAAAGCGTGCGTATGAAGCCGTCGGCGGAAAGAAAGGAGACGATAGTAAAGCCGACGAGGCACAAGCTTGGATGTGCCGGAACTATTACGACGTACGCATGTTCGGGGCTGTATTGGTTGGGAAGAAAGGAGAAGGCTACAACTGCGGCCAAGTTCGAGGCCCTGTCCAAATGACTTTCGCTCGCTCCATTGATCCGGTAACACCTCTCGATTTAGCAATCACCCGTGTGGCGTTAGAGAATCCCGGAGACAAACCTCGGGAAGACGAAGAGGAAAAGGCAGCAACAGGAACAATCGGTCGCAAAACTCTTATTCCCTACGGCCTTTATAAAGGCTTTGGTTTCTTCAGCCCGCATTTTGCTGCGCAAACGGGGGTCAATGCGGATGATCTCTCAACCTTCTGGTCAGCCCTCCAGCAAATGTGGGACCTCGACCGCTCAGCTAGCCGCGGCATGATGGCTTGTCGCGGACTCTACGTTTTCTCTCACGCAAATGGACTTGGAAACGCCCCTGCGCACGTGCTGTTCGATCGAATCCAGGTTTGCCGGAAAGATGGAGTCGAGGCCCCACGGCAGTTCAGTGATTACGCTGTGACAACGAATGACCAAGACTTCCCTGCGGGAGTAACGTTCACTCGCTTGGTTGAGTAAGTAGCGCTCAATCTCTGGTTGGGTGGGGATTGAAACGATGAAAATCTCTACACTCTGCGAGGCCGGGCTACATATGAACAGATGGGCGAGCCAAGGATGCTGGAAAGATCTCTGTTCACGGTCAGTAGTCTCCAGGTCTTTAGACTAGGTGAGGATAAACACCCCATGTCCGAACAATCACTCCCAGGATGGGAAGACAGCGATCTAGTGATGATCTCCGCCCTGGAGCACTACAGCTACTGTCCGCGCCAGTGCACCTTGATCCATCAGGAGCAAATCTATGAGGAGAACCTCTATACCTTACGGGGCCGGGCTGTGCATGAACAAGTGGACGAGCCTGAGGGGACTGTTGAAAAAGGGATACGTGTGGAGCGGGCGTTGCCTCTGTGGTCGAACCGCCTGGGTGTGGTTGGTAAGGCCGATGTCGTCGAGTTCCATGGAGAAACGTCCTATCCAGTGGAATACAAGCACGGACCGCGGCGGGAAAAAGAGCATGACGACCTGCAACTTTGCGCGCAAGCCCTTTGCCTGGAAGAAATGACCGGGCAGAGTGTCCCCAAAGGCGCCATCTTTCACCATAGTTCCCATCGCCGTCGAGAAGTCGAGTTCACACCCACACTGCGAGGAAAGGCAGAGCAGAGTGTTGCGGAGATTCGTGCGCTCCTTGCCAGTCGTGTCCTTCCACCTGCCGTCAACGATGCGCGCTGCAAGCACTGCTCGTTACAAGATTCCTGTCTTCCCTCAGTGGTAAGCGAAAAGACTCGGCTCAAACGATTGGAACACGCTCTTTTTGTGACGACGGATTTTGTCAACGACTGAGGCATGTATGCACCAACTGCTTAATACCTTGTACGTTACGACTCCGGAAGCGTATGTCCGTCTAGATCACGAGACGTTACGCGTCGAGGTGGATGGGACAACCCGACTCCAGGTCCCACTTCATCACCTTGGAGCATTAGTCTGCTTTGGAGATATCCTCATCAGCCCCGCCGTCCTTCATCGCTGTGCGGACGACGGGCGGTCAGTCGTTCTGCTGGATCGCAACGGACGCTTTAAAGCGCGCCTCGAAGGACCAGTGTCTGGCAACGTCTTGCTGCGCAAAGCTCAGTATGAAGCCGTATGCGATCCGCACCGGACCCTGGCCATTGCCCGGAATATTGTAGCCGGCAAGGTACAAAATACCCGTCAAATCGTTCTACGCGCGGCGCGGGAGACAGAAGATCCGCAAGACAGCGCACAACTCAAGGAAACTGCCCAAGCCTTGACGATCACTCTAGGGCAAGTCGCTGGGGTCGAAGATCTCGATCAACTGCGGGGCTTCGAGGGAGAAGCGGCCCGCAGACATTTCAACACCTTTACCTGCATGGTGCGCGAAGACCGTGAGACATTCCAACTGAAGGGGCGCAGCCGTCGCCCGCCACGTGATCCGACGAATGCGCTGCTGTCTTTTCTCTATGCACTTTTGCTGAGTGATTGTGTGGCTGCGGCTGAAGGAGTCGGCTTCGATCCGCAGATGGGATTTTTGCACAC
>CAZAYE010000447.1:0-4047 GCA_964489255.1 uncultured Enterobacteriaceae bacterium | reverse complement strand
AGATCATGCCTAGTCTCGTGGGCTCGGAGATGTGTATAAGAGACAGGTCTACTGGCACCTTGGCTTTGTGCACATTGGAGACTTCAAAGTAGTAGCCAAACACCCGGTTATAGCCAACTTTGAGCGAGGAAATCCCAGTGCGAGAAATTTCTCGTGCCTGCAAAGCCGCCAGCCACTGCTTGGCATCCGCCGCGATTGACCGCAGCCGATCAAGCTCAGCGTGATAGCCTCGGGCAAATACTCCTCCTTCGCGCAGATGCAACGGCGGGACGTCTACCAGGGCTTGCTTCAAGGTCGTCTGCAGTTCCGAGAGATCAACGGCCAACTGTGCGTGCTGAGCGACGAGCAGCGGAGATTCGACGCTGTCTAAGGCGTGCGCGAGTTCCGGCACTTGGCCGAGTGAATCGCGTAAGGCCGCCGCATCCTTGGGAGTTGCCACCCGACAACTGAAGCGAGCGGCGAGTCGTTCCAGATCCCGTAAGGGAGAAAGCGCGGTTCGTAAGGCTTCGAGCGTCGCCGAACGATTGACGAACTCGTTCACCGCCTCATGTCGCTCCACCATTGCTGGCAGCGCCAGCAATGGACTGCGCACCCAACGCCGGAGCAGACGACCGCCCATCGGCGTCAAGGTTTCATCGATGACATCCAGGAGCGTCTTGCCTCGGTAATCGGGATTGGCTGGCCGAAATAATTCCAGACTCCGCTCGACGACTGGTCCCAAGAGCATGACCGTATCAGCTTGTTGCCGTCGTGGAAAAGTCACATGCGGTAGTGCCGCCTGAAGATGCTCCTGCAGGAACCTGAGCACGAGAGCTACTGCACTGGTCGTCGCCGTATCCAGTTCCAGGGCACGCAGAGAATCAAGACCGAAGAACGCCTTGATGTAGGCAACGCTATCGTCATAGGCGACCTGCCAGTCGTCGAAGCGTGTGACCACCAGGCCTGGTCGGGCCTCGCAGTAACCTGCCACCAAGGGAGTCGTTGCCAATCCTTTGGTCGTAACGATCTCACTCGGAGCAATACGCTCAAGCGCTTCTGTCAGGGACTCCTCACTTTCTTCCCAGAACTGAAATAGGCCGGTATTTGGCTCCAGCAGCGCCAGTCCCCAGAGATTTTCTCCACGAAAAAGTCCGAGCAACAGAGGACTGCTCGGGTCAGCATCATTCTCAATGAAGGTTGAAGGGGTGATGACCCGAGTGACTTCTCGCTTAACCAGTCCCTTGGCGGCTTTGGGGTCTTCTAGCTGCTCACAGATCGCCACTTTTCTCCCGGCTTTCACCAGTCTGGCGACGTAGCCTTGCACGGCGTGGTATGGCACCCCACACATCGGCACCTTGCCATCTCCGCCATCACGAGCGGTCAGGGTGAGGTCGAGCAAGGTGGCGACCTGTGGCGCATCGTCGAAGAAAACTTCGTAGAAGTCACCAAGGCGGAATAACACGATCGCGTCTGGGTATTGACGCTTGGTCGCGAGGTATTGTTCCATTATAGGGGTAAGGGCCATAAATCAGCTTTCAGCTATTAGCTTTCAGCACTTAGCATATAGCACATGGCTCGCTCGCTTCGCTCGCTTTATAGCATATGGCCCAAAAGGTTTTGCCATGAGCCATAAGCTATAAGCCATCTGCCCTTACTTATCTGCTTCCCGCGGCTGCGGCCAGTAGGTAGCCCTACACCTTGATCTGCTCTCGTAAAGGTGGTCAATTAGCCCGAGCCTACGGCAGAGAGGATACTTCTATGATCATACTCAGCGAAGAACAACAGCAGATCCTCGCCACTATCCGTCGCTTCGTCGAACGCGAAGTTAAACCAGTCGCCAGCGATATGGAGCACCGGGACGAATACCCGCACGCGCTCGTCGAACGTATGAAAGAACTCGGCCTGTTCGGCGCGATCATCCCCACCGAATACGGTGGTATGGGATTATCGTTCACCACCTACGCTATGATCATTGAGGAAATCTGCCGTGGCTGGATGAGTCTGACTGGTATCCTCAATTCCCACCTGCTTTTTGCGTACATCGTGGCGCAGCACGGCACGGAAGAACAAAAGCGGCGCCTGCTGCCAGCCATGGCCAAAGGAGAAAAACGAGGTGGTCTCGCCTTGACTGAACCGCACGCGGGCAGTGACGTACAGCGCATTCGCACCACCGCCAAGAAGCGTGGTGATGTCTATCTGCTCAATGGCTCGAAGATGTTCATTACCAACGGTCGTCACGGGAACATTCTCGCCGTTGCCGCCAAGACTGATCCGACCGCGGAACCTCCCTACAAAGGCATTAGTCTGTTCGCCGCTGAGAAAGGCGCGCCGGGTCTCACTGTCAGCCGCGATATCAAGAAACTTGGCTACAAGGGGCTCGACACCTGCGAGTTGGCATTCGAGGATTTCCCCGCCCCGGCTGCCAGTCTGATCGGTGGCCAAGAGGGAGAAGGTTTCAAGCAAGTGATGAGTGGCCTAGAAGTTGGCCGTATTAACGTTGCCGCACGTGCAGTGGGCGTCGCTCAAGCCGCATTCGAAGAAGCAATTCGTTATTCGCAGCAGCGTGAGACTTTCGGCAAACCGATCTGCGAACACCAGGCGATTCAGTTGAAGCTGGCAGACATGGCAACCAAAATTGAAGCCTCACGCTTGCTAGTCCAACAGGCCGCGGTCAAGAAAGACCGAGGAGAGCGGTGTGACCTGGAAGCTGGTATGGCGAAGCTGTTCGCTTCCGAGTCGTGCGAAGAAGTCGCGTTAGAGGCGATGCGGGTGCTCGGTGGATACGGTTATACCCAAGAGTTTCCGGTGGAACGCTTTTACCGCGATGCGCCGTTAATGATCATCGGCGAGGGTACCAGCGAAATCCAGAAGCTGGTGATCGCACGCAATCTGTTGCAGAAATACAAAATCTAAGCCGAGCGCCTCTCAAACAACTGGTGCTCCCAAAGCGTTGTCTTGCAAGAGCTGCGGCCTCACCCGCTAACGGCGCATCGACCATCAGGCTGGCACTGCGTACCACTCTTTGCGCCGCGAGATGATACCTTGACTCACCCCACAGGCGCAGCCACAGTCGTCAGGGTGATCATTAAAGCCCTTGCCATCCCCTTCTCACCCTGAGCTACAGCCCAGCCTCATGTAAGAGCTTCCTCAGTACCTTATCAGCGGAGAAATACTCCTGAGCAATCTCCCGCGCCGCTTGACTGTGGAGCGGATAATTGCGCTGAATCTCCACTACTCCCTCAATAGCCTGTTCAAGCGTAGCAAAGCTCAAGACTCCTCGTCCGGTTGGCAAAAAAGCGCTGACTCCAGTCTCCTGCACTAACACTGGCCTCCCGGCCGCCAGATAACAGACACTGCGGTCGCTAAACCATCCACTCCTAGATTTGATATAACCAGGTTTCGCCACGCTGAACTCACCACACGCCCGCTGGATATACTGGCGGTATGAGACAAAGTCGCCTGCGACGTGGTGCGCGTCGTGTACCTGCCAGCCCTTCTCAATCAGCAGTTGTTTATCTGCGGTATCGTCTACAGGATGGAGGTTCAGCGCCAGTGCAAAAGGATGCCCGGTCAAAACCGGCAAATCGACAAAACGCAGAAACTCGGTCCGTTTCGAGCCGTCGTACTCCTCGCCGTTGTAGTAGGTCGGCGGATAGCCCCACCACTGGCTCACGGTAGAGAAAGGCGCTGCACTATCTCCTTCCCCACCGCTCCACAGCTCAAGGGCAACCGGCGGCCAGAAGGTCCGCCACTGGACTTCGCCGTCAGGGATAGGACATTCCGGGCGGCCGATGTTTTGCCCGACGGTGAAGAAGAAGTCGTAATTCTTCTGCCCCATATCCCACTGGGCCATCCACAGTTGCATAAAGCCCGGATCGAGGTCGAGGAGTGCAGTTCGACGGATCGCTGCGAGGAAGTCCGGCAGGCGAACGCTGGCACACAGATCCAACAGCAGGTCAGCCTCAGCGCAAAATTTGCAGAAGCGGTCTTGCGACCACCCGTACCATTCACGCTCGTTCCCGGCTGCCGGCCATTTCCCCTGCGGGAAGTAGACCAAGCAGAAATCTT
>CAZAYE010000446.1:0-4052 GCA_964489255.1 uncultured Enterobacteriaceae bacterium | reverse complement strand
TATAGAAAGATGAGCGACAAGCTGCTATTGCCAAGATGAGTGATACACGTAATCTAGCAGCTTGTGGAAAACACCGGTTCACCCTTCGACAAGCTCAGGGCGAACGAGCCATATTCGGCGCTAAAGATTTTTCGTTCGAGCTGAGCCTGTCGAAGCACGAGAACAGCTTTTTCAGTAACCCGCTAGAGTTTGTCCTGCTGAGAGCTAATTGCTGAAAGCTGAAAGCTAAACAATGCCCTGTCCTCACTGTAGCTTCGAAGTTGCAGCAGATTTCCAGTTCTGCCCCAAATGCGGCAATAAGCTGAGCCGAGATTGTCCGCAATGCGGGTACGTCTGCCCTCCAGAGTTTCGCTATTGCCCCAAGTGCGGCACGGCACTTTCACAGGTGACTACACCACCCTCACCTGTGAATACTGACCGCTTGGCAGTCCAGGGAGACCCGCATCCTTCCGTGAGGTCCGTCCCGCTTGTTGCTGAGGCGGAACGGAGACTGGTGACCGTGCTGTTCGCTGATGTGGTAGGCTTTACCAGCCTGGCTGAACGGCTCGACCCGGAAGAACTCAGGAACCTGATGATGGGGTGCTTCCAAGCCCTGGCTGAAGAAATCCGCCGTTACGACGGCTTCATCGAGAAATTCATCGGTGATGCCATCCTCGCCGTCTTCGGTGCCCCCGTTGCTCACGAGGACGATCCTGAACGGGCAGTCAGGGCAGCATTGGGGATGCAGGCCCGCTTGCAGCAGTTACGAGATGGTACCGACAGCATCGCTGGAGCAGCACTCACCATGCGGATCGGCATCAATACTGGTTTGGTGGTCGCCGGAACTGTGGGTGAGGGCAAGGATTACGGGGTAGTCGGGGACACGGTCAATGTGGCGGCCCGGCTCCAGCAGGTCGGAGCGCCAGGACAGGTGACCATCAGCGAGGAGACGTACCGCCTGATCCGTAAGTCTTTCGAATGTCGCCCGCTTGACCGCGTTTCCTTGAAAGGGAAAACAGAGCCGCTCCAGCCCTTCGAAGTGCTCGGACCCAAGAAAGAGCGCGGCTCTCTTCGAGAGACCGAATCGTGGGCGACCCCCCTCATTGGACGTCAGGAAGAGCTGGGACAACTCATGGGGTTGTTCGCTCGGGCCCGCAAGGGGAGGGCCCAAGTCGTGACCCTGGTCGGCGAGGCCGGCATCGGGAAATCGCGACTCTTGGTCGAGTTTCTCCGCCGCCTCGAGAGCGAAGGCACCCTCAGTCAGATTACTCTTTATCAGACTGCCTGTTCAGCTTTGGGGAGCGAGGCCTATCATGTCCTCATGGAATTTTTCCGGACCTGCTTCACTCTTACACCGGAAGATAGTGCGACACAGGCTCGGGCCAAGATCGCGACGATCCTGCAAGCTATCGGCGCTCCAACCGAGCCGATTGTCCCAGTGGTAGAGCACCTGTTGGGGTTCAAGGAAAAAACGCTGCGCCTCGAATACCTCGACCCTGAACAGCTCAAGCGCCAACTCTTTCTAGCCGTGAAGGAAATCTGTCAGTGCCAGTGCCAATACCGTCCCGTCCTCCTCGTCGTAGAGGACTTCCAATGGGCTGATGCTGCCTCGGTGGAACTCCTCCACTCCTTAGTCGATCGAGTCTCGGATCGACCGCTGATGCTGCTCTTGGTAGCCAGGCCAGCGACACAGCTAGGCACCATCTACAGTGCTAATGTGGACTCAACCGCCATCCGCCTCCAACCATTGACCCCGGAAGACAGCGAGGCCATGTTAGAAACCTTGATCGGTCCCTTGATCTCTCCCTTCCAGCCAGCTCTGCGGGATTTGATCACACGCCGTGCCGCCGGGAATCCTTTTTTCTTAGAAGAAGCCGTCCGTTCGCTTATCGACACCGGTATCCTGATCAAGACCCCTGACGGGGCTCGCTTTGCTGGAGATTTGACAACTTTAGAAATCCCGACCACGGTTCAAGGAGTCATCCTCTCTCGCTTAGACAGCCTCGAGCCGGGGGCTAAGCAGCTTTTGTTAGAAGCCGCCGTGATCGGGCCGAACTTCAGCTTCGACTTGCTTCAGCAGATTACTGCCCGCCCGCAAGAGCTTCAGGCCCATTTAGAGACCCTGCTCCGTGCCGACTTGCTCACCGAAGCTTCCGGTACTGCGGGCCGATCGCCCGAGTATCGTTTTCGCAACTCGCTGATCCAGGAAGTGGCGTATAACAGCCTGTTGCGGAAACGCCGGGCCGTCCTGCATGAGCAAATCGCCAAAGCCCTGGAACGTCTCCACGCCCAGGACCTCGACGATTACCTTCCGCAACTGGCCCATCACTATAGTTCTACTGATGATCGGGAACGGGCTCTCCAGTATCTCCTGCGTTTTGGTGATAAAGCTACGAGGATCTACGCTAATCAGGATGCCGTCGGCTGTTATCGCCGGGCCTTGGCAATCGTCGAACAACAAGCGTTGAAGGCCAATATCCTGGAGAAACTAGCCGACGCCCACAGCGCGGCGGGAGAGCCGGAGGCAGCGCTAGAGTCTTAGCAAGCCGCCCTCGCGCTTTATGAGACCCTAGGGGAAAAGGAGCGGCCGGCGGCGGTCCATCGCAAGCTTGGCCTACACTGGTGGGGACAGGGTGAGCGAGAGAAAGCCATCGTCCATTTTCAAGGCGGGCTTGAGCTCCTGGCCAAAGACTCCGAGAGCGTGGAAGCCGCACTCCTCTACCATGAGCTCGGCCGTCTCCACTTCCGCATCGGCGATGATCAGCAAGCCATCGTCTGGGCTCAAAAAGCGCTGGAGTTGGGACAACAGCTTGGCGCCTATGAAGTCATCTCTCAGGCCTTTAATACCTTCGGAGTCTCCATGGCCCGGAGGGGTGAGCTGGAAGACGGCATCGCCAAGGTCGAACAGAGTCTCCAGATTGCCCTCCAACATGACCTGCTTCCCGCGGCCTGCCGTGCCTACACGAACTTAGGAATGCTGCTTGCTGCCATTGATCGAGAACGGGCCCTTTCCTATTGTCACGAGGGCCTGGCTTTGGCCAAGAAAATCGGCGATCTCTCCCAGCAATCCTGGCTCTATGCCAGTATGGCCAGTGGTTTTTGTTCTTTAGTGGGTGATTGTACCCAAGGCATCGAGGCGGCCGAGGCATCGATCGCGCTCGATCAGCAACTCGGTCAGCGTAACCATCTCCCGGTCCCCTTAATCCTGTTGGCACAGATCTACCAGTGCCAGGACCAGTTAGAAGAGAGTAGGCGCTATTACCTGGAAGCTTGTACGATCGCCGAGGAAATTGGTGAACCGCAACTCCTGTTTCCCTGTTATGACGGGCTGGCCACTCTCTACCTCGCGCTAGGAGATACTGCCAAAACAGAAGAATACCTGGCGAAGGGCCAAGAGGTCTGCAGGAGGACTGGCTACACAGCCGATATGTTGATCATGCTGCCATTCCTCTGCTGAGAGCGCGGCCGGCAAGGAGACAATAACGATGGAACAAAAAGACATCACTAATGGGGTACTAAAGGTTGGCGCTCCAGCTCCTAACTTCCGTCTGGTGTCGGCTCAGGGACCTGAAATCACCCTGGAGGATTACCGTGGACAACGGAACGTGATTTTATGGTTATCTAGAGGGCTCTTTTGCCCCTTTTGTCGGCGGTACATGACACAGTTGCGCCTTGGTTATCGCGAGATCCAAGAGAGAGGTGCCGAGATTCTCCAAGTCACCTGGAGCACTCCAGAGGAGGCTCGGCTCTACTTCCAGCAGTACCAGCTTTTGTTCCCATATCTGTGCGATCCCGAACGAGCTGTGTACCCACTGTACGGCATCCGCATGATACAGGAAGGAATCGGGGCTCGCGCTGTCGGTATGGCGGTTGGCACGGCAGTAGCGCTGAGTGATCGTCTGTTTCGCGGCGAAAAGACCGCCTCCCCTGCCCCTTTTAAGCGATACGGTTCTACGGACATGGAACAGCAAGCGATCTTTCTCATCGATAAGTCAGGTATTATCCGCTACGCTCATACCAGCAGTTCTCTCGGGGGCCTGCCGTCAAACGCCGAGTACCTACGCCAACTGGAC
>CAZAYE010000445.1:0-4075 GCA_964489255.1 uncultured Enterobacteriaceae bacterium | reverse complement strand
GCGTAAGATCGTCGGCAGCGTCAGATGTGTATAAGAGACAGGTGCGGGGCGAAGGGACTGGCATGGTCATCCTCAAGCCCCTAGCACAGGCATTGGCTGATGGGGATCCGATTTATGCCGTGATCCGCGGCAGCGCTGTGAATCAAGATGGCCGCAGTAACGGGCTGATGGCACCGAACTCACGCGCCCAGGAGGCCGTCCTGCGTGCAGCCTACCGCCGGGCCGGCATCGCCCCAGGCCGAGTACATTATGTCGAGACACACGGCACGGGCACCTTGCTAGGAGACCCTATCGAGGCCAAAGCTCTAGGTACGGTCCTGGCCACTGACCGGCCGCCTGGGAGCGTCTGCGCGATCGGGGCAGTCAAGACCAATATTGGCCATTTGGAAGCCGCCGCCGGTATTGCCGGTTTAATGAAGGTGGCGCTAATGCTCAAGCACAGGGAACTCCCACCGAGCCTACACTTTCAGGAACCTAATCCCCATATTCCTTTCGATAGCCTTCCCTTACGCGTGCAAACTACCCTGAGCCCGTGGCCT
The DNA here is from genome assembly GCA_964489255.1 of uncultured Enterobacteriaceae bacterium. Taxonomy (GTDB): domain Bacteria; phylum Desulfobacterota; class Binatia; order Bin18; family Bin18; genus CAZAYE01. The sequence goes on along the minus strand of CAZAYE010000445.1, from coordinate 3,536 downwards.
GAGACAGCGAGTCCGGCCCTCGCCGGAGTGAGTTCCTTTGGCTTCGGGGGCACCAACGCCCATGTCGTCCTAGAGGAGGCCCCGCCATCCTCTGGCGGAATGCCACAGATAAAGGACAGAGGAAAAAATCCGCCATCCGCTCCTTCGACAGAGCTCAGGACAGGCATCCGTAATCCACAATCTCCACATCTGCTGCCGCTGTCGGCGCGGAGTCCTGAGGCTCTGCAATCATTTGCCCGTGCATACCGCGACTTGTTGGCCACCCCAGAATCCACGGGGTCACTCCAGGACCTCTGTTACACCGCCAGCGTGCGACGTGACCATCACAACTATCGTCTGGCTGTAGTAGGCGACTCCCACGAGCAACTGACCGAACATCTAGAAGCGTTTTTGCAAGACGAGACCCGTCCCGGGTTGTCCCATGGCCGCAAACCTCCCGGCCAGCGACCAAAACTCGTTTTTGTGTTTTCCGGCCAGGGGTCCCAGTGGGTCGGCATGGGACGACAGCTCTTGGAGCAGGAGCCGGTGTTTCGTGAGACCCTGGAGCAGTGTGACACCCTCCTGCGCCAGTATGCCGAGTGGTCGCTACTAGAAGAACTGGCTGCGGAGCAGCCACAGTCCCGGTTACATGACACTGCCATCGCCCAACCCGCCCTCTTGGCCCTGCAAGTCTCCCTGGCCGCCCTGTGGCGGTCCTGGGGAATCGTGCCTGATGCAGTCGTGGGTCACAGCGTGGGAGAGATAGCGGCCGCCCACGTAGCCGGAGTGCTCAGCCTCCCAGACGCGGTACGGCTCGTCTTCCACCGCGGCCGCTTGATGCAGCGGGCGACCGGGCACGGAAAGATGGCCGCGGTGGGGCTGTCGTGGGAAGAGGCACAACACGTCCTGAGAGGATACGCCGGGCGCCTGGCGCTAGCCGCCCACAATAGCCCGACCTCGACTGTTTTGTCCGGTGACCCTACCGTGCTCGCAGCAGTCCTCCAATCCTTACAGCAGCGGGCGATTGTCGGCCAATGGTTGCCGGTGGATTATGCGTTTCACAGTCCGCAGATGGATCCCCTGCAGCACGAACTGACTCAGCTGCTCCAAGGGCTCTGCCCTCAGCCCGCCTCTTTACCGATCTTCTCCACCGTCACCGGCCGAGCCAGTGAAGGCCAAGCCTTTGATGCCGGCTACTGGGGCCGACAGATACGGCTCCCCGTGCTCTTTGCCCCGGCGGTCGAGGGTTTAGTAGCAGACGGGCACACCATCTTTTTGGAGATCGCCCCTCATCCGGTCCTCTCCAGCGCGATCTCTCAGTGCCTCCACCATCGTGGACAGGAGGGCGTCATCCTGCCCTCTCTGCGCCGTGGGGAGAAGGAACAGACTGTACTCCTGGGCTCTCTCGGAGTCTGCTACACCCTAGGCTACTCAGTGGACTGGGGCCGGCTCTATCCGAGCGGAGGCCGCTGTGTGCGCCTGCCATCCTATCCCTGGCAACGCGAGCGCTGTTGGCTAGAGAATCAGGGGACGAGCAACGGCAGCATCCAGAAGCGCTCCTTTGTGGATCCCAGCTTTCAGCGCTTGGATCACGACAAGCAGCATCCCCCTGAGCCGGACCTCAGCGACTGGTTTTATGAAATACAGTGGGAAGGCAAGGCCTGCCCGCAACAAGAGCAAGCGCTAAGCTTGCCTTCACTAGAGCAATGCGGCAGCTGGCTTATCTTCGCCGATAGTAGTGGCGTTGGACAGACGCTGAGGGCGTCCCTGGAAGAGCGAGGTGAGACCTGTGTCATGGTCTTCCCTGCTGAGACTGCCAAAATCGCGGCACCAGGGCAGTATCAACTCAACCCTACCCGGCCAGAAGATTTCCGACAACTGTTCGAGGATGTCTACGGGTCAGACCGGCCACCTTGTCGAGGGGTAGTGCACCTGTGGAGTCTGGAGACTCCGCCGCCAGAAGAAACCACGCTCGCCTCTCTGGAAACAGCCCAGGAGTTAGTTTGTGGGAGTGTTCTACACCTGGTCCAAGCACTGGCACCAGCTGGCCGGAGAGAGGTTCTCCGTCTCTGGCTGGTGACCCGTGGGGCACAGGCGGTGGCAGCAGAGAGCGCACCCGTTGCGATGGCGCAATCACCCTTGTGGGGTCTGGGAAGAGTCATTGCCAACGAGCATCCGGAATTTCGCTGCACCACAGTAGATTTGAGCCCTGATGCTGCACTGGCAGAGACACTAGCCCTTTTCCAGGAGTTGTGGTCGGATGATCACGAAACTCAAATCGCCTTGCGTGGCCACACACGCTACGTAGCAAGATTGGTCCGACCTGCGTCAGAAGCCCACAGAGAAACCAGGCGTGTGGTCTGTGGAAACCAACCTTTCCGTCTAGAGATACCTACTCCTGGCATCCTCGCTCACTTGCTCCTTCGGGCCACTACACGTCAAAAGCCAGGTCCCGGCGAGGTCGAAATCCAGGTCTGCACGACTGGTCTGAACTTTAGCGACGTCATGAAGGCAATGGGGGTATATCCTGGCTTACCTGAGGGACCTGTAGGACTCGGTGCCGAGTGTGCGGGGAAGATAGTCTCCCTTGGAGAAGGCGTGGGTGATTTCCACATAGGAGATGAGGTCATCGCAGTAGCACCCTGCAGTTTCGCTGCCTTTGTCGTGGTTCCCACTCACTTTGTCGTTCCTAAGCCACCCGATTTCAATTTCGCAGAGGCAGCAACTCTTCCCATCGCTTTCTTGACGGCCTCCTATGCGCTGTACCACGTGGGTAGGCTTAGTGCCGGCGAACGCGTCTTGATCCACGCAGCCTCTGGAGGCGTGGGCTTGGCCGCTGTGCAACTCGCCCAGCGAGTAGGCGCAGAGATCTTCGCCACGGCGGGGAGCCCGGAAAAACGGGACTTCCTGCGGTCCCTGGGTATTCAGCATGTCATGGACTCCCGATCTTTGGCTTTTGCCGACGAAGTCATGGAATACACCGGTGGCGAAGGGGTGGACATTGTCTTGAACTCTTTGGCAGGAGAAGCCATCCCCAAAGGTCTTTCGGTCTTACGACCCTATGGACGCTTTTTAGAAATCGGCAAGAGGGATATCTACCAAAACAGTCAATTAAGTCTCCAACCCTTCCAGAATAACTTGTCATTCTGTGCCATAGACCTGGATCGGCTGTTGCGAGAGCGCCCTGCCTTTGTCGGGTCCCTCCTCCGTGAATTGCTGCAGTACTTCAAGGACGGAGCCCTTCAACCCCTGCCTCGGCAGATCTTCCCCATCGCGGAGGTTGAAAGCGCCTTTCGCTACATGGCGCAAGCCAAACATACCGGCAAGATTGTGGTGTCGCTGCAAGACCAGGAGGTGGCGATCACCCCTTCGGCCGAGGAAGTGGCGATATGCCATGCCGATGCCACTTATCTCATCACTGGTGGACTTGGCGGTCTCGGCCTATTGGTCGCTCAATGGATGGTTCGGCAAGGGGCGCGCCATCTGGTGCTGATGGGAAGAAGCGGCGCTTCCGCTCAGGCAGAGGAAGCCTTAGGTGCCATGAGGAAAGCCGGTGC
>CAZAYE010000444.1:0-4088 GCA_964489255.1 uncultured Enterobacteriaceae bacterium | reverse complement strand
GACTCCGGGACCAGCGCAGGCTTTCCGTAGGGGCTGTAACAAAAAGAGAGTCGTTCCGGTGCCGTACGCAGATAGCGACCAAGGATGCTTCTGAGCACTCCACGCGCAACAATGAAGCGCTCACGGTCTCTCTGGAAGTGAAACCGCTCAGCCCTTCCTTGTTCGTCCGTCGAGAGCGTGTGGAGCAAAACTCGTACCTGAGACGGGGGCTGACCCAAGCTGGCCCGCCAAACGTGGACTTCATCGCTCCCTAAAGTGAGGGTCTCTGGTGAAAGGGACCAGGAAGAGGCGGACAATGTTGTGGGCACTTCCTTCAAGCGAGAACCCTCACCAGCCGGGACAGTTCCCGGGAGAGTAGGCGCAGGAGAAGTGGTTTGGCCGTGTTGAGAAAGAAGTGATCGCCGGGCAACATCCGTAGCGAGAAGGGAGCATGCGTCTGCGCGCGCCAGGCCTCAAGGTCACTACGGTTCACGCTGCGATCGTGCAAGCCGCCGAAGGCGGAGATGGGGCAGCTCAGGGGGAACTCGGCCGAGTACGCATAGGTTTCGTAGACGGCGAAATCTGCCCGCAGGACGGGCAGCACGAGCTGCATCAGTTCTTCGTGTTCCAGGACCTCTGTGGGTGTCCCACCGAGGCGTCGCAGTTTCTCCAAGAATTCCCGCTCTGGGAGGGTATGCATGGGTGGCCTTGAGCTGGGAATCTGAGGAGCAGGGTGAGCTGAAATAAATAAGCAGACGGGTTCTAAACTATGCTGTTGGCGGAGTTGGCGGGCGAGCTCAAAGCTGACTAACGCCCCCAGGCTGTGACCGAAGAAGGCGAAAGGTGTGTCCAGGAGTGGGGAAAGGGCTTGGGCTAAGGCCCGCACCAGAGGCGAGAGCTGCGTAAAAGGAGGTTCTCTCAGCCGAGTCCCCCGTCCGGGGAATTGCACAGGACAGACCTCCACCTCCGCCGGCAGGCCGTCCGACCAAGTGTGAAAAATCGGAGCCCCGCCTCCTGCGTACGGGAAACAGAACAGGCGAAGGCGGGCTTGCGGGTTCGGCGTGTGGCAGGCAACCCAGGGGAGGGTAACTGTGGTCATGATCTATCATCACCTTTGCTCCATCCTCTTCCTAGAGTGGAGCAGCGTATGAGAAGAGTTCAGGAAAAAGTTTTGCTACAGAGACCAGAGTCCTCGCGGGTTCTTTCCTTATCACCTTTGACGCGATAATCAACGAGGACACGTTATGCAACCTGGAGCGATGAGTAAACGACTTGTGCAGTTGGCCTGGCGCAATCTCTGGCGCAATCCCCAACGGACCCTGATCTCTCTGGCCGCCATTGCCTTAGGTTACGTTATGTTGCTCGTCTTTTCCTGTCTAATGGAAGGATTCAGGCAGCAGGTAATTGACAGCGGCACACGCCTGAGACTCTCGCATATGCAGGTGCACACTCCCGGCTACTATCCTGATCGTTCCATTTACGAGACCTTGGGAGGGCGAGAAGGAACAAACGTCAACGGGCTACTTGCCGCTATTACCTCTCACTCATGGGTTCGTGCTGCTGCTCCCCGGGTGTACGGCTATGGTCTGGTAAGTTGCGGCGATGACACTATCAGGGCAGAGATCCTAGGGGTCTTGCCTGCTTGGGAACGACCAATCACTACCCTGCACACTCGGATAGTCGAGGGAAACTACCTCACCGAGCAGATGCCAAAAGGAGTCGTGTTGGGAGACAAGCTGGCCGACACGATTGGTGCCAGGGTAGGGTCAGAAGTCGTCCTCCTAGCGCCGGCAGCCGATGGCTCGATGGGGAACGACCTGTACACTGTCGTAGGGATTTTCCATACCGAGCTTGAGATTATAGACCGAGGTCTAGTGCTCATGTTGCTCCCTGCTCTGCAGGAGCTCTTGAGCCTGACACCCGGTCGGATCCACGAGATTGGTATCACCCTCGCTGACCCGAGCGAGGCTACGACGGTAGCGTCAGCGCTCGAGGCAAGGTTGGGCAAAACTCTGCCTGTTCGGGTACGCGCTTGGCCTGAGCTGGCGCCGGATCTGGCCGATTACGTGCAGCTTTTTCGCCGTATTATGTCCGTCCTCTTTGTCATCGTCTTTCTCTTAGCGATCATTGGCATTATGAATACCATGCTTATGGCAGTGCTTGAGCGCACCCGTGAGCTGGGGGTGCTGATGGCCCTGGGGGTGCAGCCCATCCAGGTGATTAGTCTTATTGTTGCCGAGGCAGGCTGTCTTGTGGGAGCCAGCCTGGTTTTGGGAGGAGGGATTGGCGCCTCACTGCTGTGGTACCTGCAGGTTCATGGTCTGAACTTGCACAGCTTGATGAGTGAGGTTTCCTTGCCTATAGTTGGGGCGGTGGTCGACCCCTTCTTGCACGGTCGGCAAGATTTCTCTGCTTATAGTCGGGTAACTCTAGGCCTGGCCCTTACGGCTTTTGTGTCTGCCATCTATCCTGCGCTGCGGGCGGCTCGTTTGCGACCGGTGGAAGCAATCCGCAAGGTTTAGCGATGGCTAGTGTTCTCTTGCTGGTGAAGCTCGGCTGGCGCAACCTCTGGCGCAATCCCCGACGCACCCTGCTGACTGCCCTGGCCCTAGGCTTGGGTCTTGCCCTGCAATTAATCGCTACGGGCTTGATTGATGGCGGACGCGAGCAGGTGATCACCAGTGGTCTGAAGTTAGGTTCAGGGCATGTCACTATCCAGGCACGGGGCTATCAGCGTACGCGTTCTCAAAAGCTGTTACTTCCGGCCCGGGTGGTGGCGATGACCAAGGAGTTGTTGCGTACCGAGACTATGACTCACTCTCTGCAAGGAATGAGTCCTCGCCTGGTGGCGTCTGGCCTACTCAGTTCCGCGGCTAACACGGCTGGAGTGAGTATTCTGGGGGTCAGCCCAGAAGCAGAACAGCTTGTCTCTCTGATCCCTCAGCGAATGACCGAAGGGACTTATCTGGGGAACGGTGGGCCCGCTGGCGTTGTCATTGGGGCCGAGTTAGCCCGTAAGCTGAAAGCGAAGGTCGGCTCCAAGGTGGTGCTCATGGTTCAAGCGATGCGCCAGCTTGACGCTAAAACTGTCGAAGAAGGAGGAGCAATTGAGAGCGCCCTTTTTCGCGTGACCGGAATCTTTCGTACGGGGTTGCAGGCGGTCGACGCCCACGTGATCCACTTACCCTTGCCTGCGGCTCAAGACCTCCTCGGGGTACCAGAACAGGTGACTCAGGTCGGTATCTTTTTCGGCCGGGTGAGCGACTCACTCTCGACGGCGATGCACTTGCGGGAGCAGCTGACGGGAGTCCCAGCCGAAGTCCTGACCTGGCGAGAATCCATGCCGGAGCTGGTTCAGATGTTCCGGCTGGAGGACGCTTTTCGGTATGTCGTAAGAGAAATCTTGCTGCTCATGGTGGGTTTGGGGGTGCTCAACACCATTCTCATGGCGGTACTGGAGCGACATTATGAGTTTGGGGTCTGTGCAGCTCTGGGCCTGCGGCCCGGGCAGCTTGCAGGGATGATCCTCTGCGAGTCCCTCATTCTGATATCGATTAGTCTTACCTTGGGTCTAGTGTTAGGGTTGGGTGTTCATTATTACTTTGCCATTTTCGGGTTCGATCTGCGCTGGGTTTTCGCTACCCACCTTCCCTCCGACTGGGTTATTTTTGACGCTGTGATTTACTCGTACTTAAGTCCGGGGCGAATCGCTTGGTCTGTGAGTGTGGTGTTTATGATGACGGCAGTCATATCTTTATACCCTGCGCTCAAGGCAGCGCGAACGGAGTTGCCCGACACGTTAAGGCTGCTTTAGTAGGGGAACTTATAAATGACGAACCGATCGTTTTCATAGACCACCGACCACCCATGTAGTAGATGTGGCTTCTCGACAACCAAAGGGAAGATTTCAAGACCCTTCGCGTGACTGGTGCGCCATTTCCCAGATTGTTTCAGCAATTTCATGTGCGGCATTGGGCCTAGCCAGTCGTTGGGCGTTGGCCGCCATGCGGGACAGCGCTTGCGGGTCGGCATCTGGGCCGAGCCCGCCGAGGGCCCGTTCTGGAAGCTCGCCGGGAGCTGGGTGACCGCGGCCGGGGCCTGGGTGTCGA
>CAZAYE010000443.1:0-4096 GCA_964489255.1 uncultured Enterobacteriaceae bacterium | reverse complement strand
GTTGGGAAGTCTGTTTGCGTGAAGCAATCGAGGCCGCAAATGCTGCGATCTTGGCGTATGCGCGCGCACACCCTGAAGCTACGGGCCTAGGTGCTACGGTAGTTGCTGCTGTGGTGCACGCGCAGCACCTCACGTTGGCTTGGGTGGGGGATAGCCGCGTCTATTTATGGGAGCATGGCCAACTGCAGCAATTGTCTCGCGATCACTCTCTGGTCGCTCGGTTGGTTGAAATTGGGCAGCTCACGCCGGCAGAAGCGCGCAGGCACGAACACCGCAATGTGTTGATCCGCTCTTTGGGCACGAAAGAGGAAGTGGTGGTAGATACCTTAAGCCGTCCTCTGCGGCGCGGCGCGCGACTGTTGCTTTGTAGCGATGGCCTCACCAGTCACGTCGAGGACAGGGCGCTCGCCGATATCCTCAGCCGTCACCGTGAGCCTAGTGAGGCAGCTCTCGAACTCGTAGTCGCGGCGAATGCTGGTGGAGGAAGCGATAACATTTCGGTGGTAGTGGTGTTTCACGAATAATGAGGACCCCTGCCATGCTCCGCAACGAAAGTGGACAGCTCGAACCCGGCACCGTACTGGCCGGGCGTTACCGTATCCAGCGCTTTCTCGCTGGTGGCGGCATGGGGCTGGTCTACGTTGCCCAGGATCAACGTTTGGCTGACCGCCGCTGTGCGATCAAAGAGATTTTCGACCGCTTCACCAACCCAGAAGAACGAGCGCGGGCCATCGAGTATTTTCATCGTGAGGCCGACACCCTTTCGCAACTCAAGCACCCTGCCATTCCTTCTATCTTTGACCGTTTCGGTGAGAGGAACTGTCACTATCTCGTCATGGACTTCATCGAGGGCACGAACCTCGAAGACGAACTCGCCGCCCAAGGAGGCTCCCTCCCCGAGAGCCGCGTCATCGAGATCGCCCGGGAACTGTGCGACGTGCTCTCTTACTTGCACGGCTTCCATCCGCCCATCATTTACCGCGACATGAAGCCGGGTAATATCATTCTCACCCCAGAAGGGCGGGTGGTGCTGATCGATTTCGGTATTGCCCGCATCTTTACCCCGCAGGGGAAAGCAACCCTCATCGGGACCCCGGGGTTCGCTCCCCCTGAGCAGTACACCGGTTCGGTAGACGAGCGGTCGGATATTTATAGTCTGGCGGCCACGTTGCACTATTTCCTCACTGGCCGTGATCCAGAGAAAAACCCTCCGTTTTCCTTCCCCTCGGTTCATGCACTCAAACCGGAAGCCTCGCCGTTCCTCGCCCGAGCGATCGACAAAGCATTGTCCTACAAAGTCGAAGCGCGACCCGCGAGGGCTGAAGCGTTCAAGGAGATGATTCTCTACGGTCGTGGTCTGGAGGTCCCGCGCGACCCACACGCTGCGGCAAGAGCCGCAACGCGGCTGTTGGAGCCAGTCGAACTGCCGATTGCTGAAGTTGCTGCGGCAAAATCCCGGCCCCGTCGCAGGCGACGGTGGAGGCGGCGAATCGCTGCTCTCCTGTTCCTGGGGCTCTTGTCCGGCGGCGCCTATGGCTTGGTGACTCATCCTGAGTTGCTCGATACCGCTGCCTTGGCTCGCCTCGGGGAGCAGATTCCCTGGCAGAGGGTAGAAGCCTGGCTACCAGCGCCTGGACAGACCTGGCTCCGCGACTTCGTTGCCAACCTGCCTTGGGAGCGAGAGAAACGCCTGCGGGTGTTACGGGCCGATCCGCTTGAACTGGTCTCTCTCAAGATTCTTAATACTTCCCGCGACGGGACACCCTTGCCCGAGCAGAAAGCGACTTACATTGAGAATGAAGTACAATATCTGACCTGGGAGGCAGTATTAAAAAATCGTCTGGCCGGTGTTGAGGGAACAACGTATCGTTTGGAAGGCCGCTTTTTCGATCCCGAAGGCGGCCTGGCTGGCAAGAGCGAGGCCGGGCGTTTCGTGCGCCCTGAGGAGCACGAATTATCGCTGCGCGGCGTTACTCTTCTCGAAGGTCTGAAAGAGCGTGCCAAGGGAGACTACCGGCTCGAACTCTATCTGGCAGACAAGAAGCTCGAGAGTCAGATGGTGCGCATCGAGGCCGAACCCAAGAAAGTCGTTAAACCCGAGAAGCTGGCTGAAGAGGTACGAGTTGCCGCGGCTGCGCCTCTCACTCCCCCTGCGCCGCGTGAAGTTGCGCCGGCTCCGGATCCGATCGTAGCAGAACGAAAGCGTTTAGCCGCAGAAGCGAAGCGTATTGCGCTCCTTCAAGAACGCAGCAAAAAACCGCTCGACCTGGTAACAGTCCGGTTTCTCAATACTGCCAAAGACGGCAAGCATTTGTCCGGGCCAACCGAGTCGTTTTCCGCGTCACAACTCCGCTTCGTTGCCTGGGAAGCAGTATTTAGCAACCGACTGGTCGGCTTGGCGCCGGCGTATCACCGAGTTGAGGCGACCTATTACGCGCCTAACGGACAACCTCTCGGTACGGTCCAAGATGGCAAGGAGGTCGGTCAGGCCAGTAAGGAAGTCATCTTCACTGGCCGTATTGGGAACTCGACCGGTGGGGCGTTTGTGCCAGGTACCTATCGGGTCGATTTCTATGTCAATGGCTGGCCCCTCTCGTCTCGGTCCTTTACGGTCGAAGACGATCGGAACGTTACGACCCTCTTACGTCACCTTCAGGGAAGCATGATCGGTTTAGTAGCCGGACGTGAGGTCCCCTTGGAGGTCAATTTCCGTCCGCAAGGTGATGGTGGCCTCCACGGAGATTTGATCATTCACGAGCCGGGCTACGGTGTGGCCCAGCTTGAAGGCCGCACCGATGGCGATCAAATCGAATTTCACAGTCTCATCGGTCGTGACTCCTATCTCTTTCAAGGGTGGCGTGAAGGAGACCGCCTGAGTGGAACGTACCGTGCCTCTCCTTCTGGAGGAGAGGGGCGGTGGTCGGTAAAAATCGTCGGAGGTGGGCCACCATCATAAGGGTGAAACGGGGAATCGGAGGGAAGCTAAAAGCTAATTGCTAAAAGCTAAAAGCTACTCATGGAACTCTCTCGTGAACGTCTGGTCCTTTTTACCGGCGCCGGATTGCTCGGCGGCATCGCTGGCTGGGCTGCAGCGGAACCTCTTGCGGCGGTGGGAAACGTCTACCTGCGCGCATTCCTCCTCGGGGCGATAATTGGTGTGTTTGTCGGCGCGTTCATCGGTGCCATTGAGGGTTTGAGTGCAGGCCACAAGAACCAGACGTGGCAAGGCGTAAAACTCGGAAGCCTGGCAGGCCTGGCTGGAGGAGGGATCGGGCTCCTCATCGGCGAGGTGGCTTTCGGATTGTTTGGCGGTTTGGGAGGGCGAATTATCGGCTGGGGAGTGTTCGGTTTAGCGGCAGGATTCGGTGCTGGCTGGGTTGGGCATTCGGTCGCCCGATTGCGCAACGGTGGCATTGGTGGCTGTCTGGGTGGAGCCGTTGGGGGTGCGCTTTATCAAATTGTGACAGCGCTGTTACCGCAGACCGCTGGCCGGGGATTAGCCTTGGCGCTACTCGGCGCGATCATCGGCCTGGGTATTGGCTTGGTTAGCGAAATCTTCAAACGCGGCTGGTTGATGGTGATCCGTTCACAGAGTCGCAACGCCCGCGAAGGCAAAGAGTATCCGTTGGTCAAAACCAAGACTATTATTGGACGCGCTGAAGAAAGCGATGTGGGATTATTTGGTGATCAGTCAGTGGCGAACATGCATGCGGTAGTGGAACGGCAGAAAGGCAAGTTCTTTCTCGCGCGCGGGGAAGGGCAGGTCCGTGTCAATCAGGTGCCCGTCACCCAACCGATCCAGCTCAAAAACGGCGATCGGGTCGAGGTCGGGGGGACGTTGCTCCTATTCCGTGAAAGGATCGGCCTCTTGCTTATTGCTTTATTGACAGCGTTGCTAGTCGGAACCACAACCGCTGTCGCTGAAGACGCAATTGTGGTTGCTCTGACCAATCCCCGTCTGGAGAACTTTGCCAACGGTGGTGCGGTCGGACTCTACTTTAGCGCCACCGACCTGCAGGGGAAGCCGGTTGGGCAACTCAGCCCTGAGAACCTGGAAGTGCAGGAGGACGGTGAGAAGGTACAGATCATCGACTTC
>CAZAYE010000442.1:0-4112 GCA_964489255.1 uncultured Enterobacteriaceae bacterium | reverse complement strand
GTGGTGCAGACCTTTGCACCGCGCGCCTTGTCTTTCGTCAGCATCCCTGGCTTTGCCAACAACGTCGATGTCAGTGGCGACTACGCCTACGTGGCGGCAGGAGCGACAGGGCTCCAAGTAGTGGATGTCACCAATCCCAATGCTCCCACGGTGGTTAGTTCCAAGAATACACCCGGCAACGCCAACGATGTGGTTGTCGTTAGGGATCTTGCCTATGTGGCCGACGGCTCGGCGGGATTGCAGATCATCGACATCAGCGATCCGCTTGACCCGATTGTCATCGGGGCAGTCGATACGTCTGGGGTTGCACAAGATGTGGTACTGCAGGCCAATCTCGCGCTGGTGGCTGACGGGTCGACCGGCCTCCAGGTCATCGACATTACCGAGCCGACCGTGCCTAGCCTCATCGGCTCCATTGACACACCAGGGACAGCCAAAGGGGTGGCGGCGAGTCAAGACGCCCCGCTCGCCGTCGTTGCCGATGGAACTGGAGGAATTCGGGTGATCGATCTGACAGATCCGTCAAACCCCACCAGCATCGGCAACGTGTCCACAGGAGGAAATGCGCGCGATGTAGCGCTGAGCGGCAACTTCGCCTTCGTCGCTGATAGTTCCCGCAGCTTCACCGTGGTAGACCTCAGTAATCCGACCGCGCCGGTGGTACGGGCGTCCACTCCTAGCACTACTGGTGGTCTCTTGACTGATGTCGTACAGGCCGGGCGGTTTGCCTTTGGAGCGGATATATTCTTTGTCAACGGCGTGCCCATCATTGATGTGAGCGTGCCGCAGACGCCGATCCCGCGGGCGATCCTCAATTTCAGCAGCTTCCGGGACGATAATGGCACGGGCATCGCGGTGGACGGTTCCTTTGTCTATCTCACGGCGGAACAAGGCACGATTACCGAGAACGGCGTCATAGGGAACACCCGTCTCTACATCGGCCAATACCTCACCCTTGAGGATACCGCCGGCATCGCGCCGACAGTGCAGATTACCGCCCCTGTGCCTGGCGCGATGGTCGTCGAGGGCGACATGCTGCCGATCACTGTGGCGGCCACCGATGATGTCGCAGTGGCGGCGATGAACTTTGTGGTGGATGGCGCAGTCGTCTTCACCGATACCTCGGCGCCTTACCAGTTTAGTATGATCGTACCGACAGGCGTGTCTAGCCTCGCGCTGGGCGCCACAGCCACTGATCTGGGTAGCAACGTAGGCGTCGCGCCCAATGTGGTGGTCAATGTGATTCCTGACCCAGGGACCACGGTAGTTGGGCGTGTGGTCGATCAAGGCGGGAATCCAGTAGAGGGGGCCTCCGTCACCTGTCTAGGCGTCTCAGGTCTCACCGGTATGGGCGGGACCTTCTCGATTCCCGGCGTTCCGACGGTTGCGGGAGCTATCCAATGTACGGCCACGCTTGGAGCTTTGACCGGCACATCGTCTGCTGTCCCTGCCGTGCGGGGCGGCATCACCGATGTAGGACAGATACAATCCCTCCCATGCCTAGCGCCCCCGTCCGGTCTCGTGAGCTGGTATCCGGGCGATGGGAATGCAAACGACATCGCTGACTCCCATCCTGGCACCCTGCGCAACGGGGCGGGGTTTGCGCCGGGCTTGGTAGAGCAAGCCTTCACCGTTGACGGGATAGATGATGTTGTAGAGGTAGGACTCTGGACGCCGGGGAGCAGGTGGACTGTAGAAGCATGGGTGCAACCTTCTGCGACTCCGGCTGGGAGAAGAACCATTGCGGGGGGGATGTCACAGTTGCGAGACTGGGGCATCGCCCAGTTCAGCGGGCAGTTTGGCGTTGTCATTCGTCCACCTGGCGGGTCCACGCAGACCATCTTCTCAGGGGTCTCTGCCGTTGTCGGCACCTGGTATCATGTCGTTGGTACCTCTGACGGGACCACAGCTAGGATCTACGTTAATGGACAGTTGAAGAATTCTGGTCCGGTGGACCCTAATTACATCGGGACGGCGGTGGGAACACGGATCGGTGGCGAGGTATGTTGTAGTGGGAATAATTTTCCAGGCCTGATCGACGAAGTTTCCATATATGATCGCGCTCTTTCTGGTGCAGAAATCCAAGCCCTCTTTGAGGCTGAGAGTAGAGGGAAGTGCAAATAGTTTTTCCATGACTCCTTTGACTCTGAACGAGGCGGCGTTGGCGTAACGAACTATTCCAGTTTTGCCAATCGGAATATCATAGATGGCACAGTAGACTTGATCGGCAATGGGCTCTTTGACTACCCATAGGTGCGAAAGTGACGGTCGAACAGCAGCGCTGAGACGGCGATGGCAAGCCGGATGTAGTGGCGGGCGGTCTCAGCGCCGGTACTTCCAACAATATGTTCGTACTGCTGCAATGGTAGGAAGAGAGACAGAGAGAAGAGATAGAGACAGAGTGAAAGACGAAAAACGGAAGGTGTGAGATGAGAGGCGGGAGGCGGGGAAATCAGTCGATCAGTCTTTCCGGCGGACAATCGAGCAGTCGGGGAGACAGAGGGAAAAAGGCTATAGGCTCTAGGCTAAAGGGGAGAGAATCAGAAAGATTGCACGCGGTTAACGTCGTCAGTGTTGTTTTTGCTTCGATTCGCGGGAAAAAAACCACCACGAGCCTAGCACGACAAGTAGTGAGGCGATAGCCGCCATTACTATCAGTTCCATAAGTCAGTCCTCCCGAGATAGAAAAATGGACACGATGAGTAAGATCATTGCAACCATTATCGCTACAGCTCCGGCTATGTATATGGAGAGAGACAGTTCCTTTGCAAAAATTCCTTGGGCTACTGTTCCAAGTAAAAGCCCAACGCCCAATTTTTCCGCCACGTCAGCAATTCGTTTTTTCCTCCCCTTGTCCACCAAACAACATCCCTACTCAACTACTCCCATATCAAGGGAATTCGCGAGGGGCAAGGCATGAAGAAAGGGACGCATTGTGTCTCAAAAACTGACCCGCCGCACCTTCCTTGAACGACTAAGTAGCGCGACTGCAGTTACGCTCGGCGCGGGCGTGACCGGTCTGGCTTCTTCCCTCAGTTCCGTGAATGTCGCGGATGCGGAAATGGTTTCCGCTGATGCCCATGACCGCCGTTGGCAGGCGTATAAGCTGCGCCACGAGGCGGCGATGGCGCACAGCAATCAACTATTCCCCTCATTCCCCACCAATGGTGATGAAGAGGCGTACCCCGCCAAAATCGCCAGCTACACCAAAGGGCTCCCTCACAACGACCGGGGTGAGGTCGAGCTTCCGGCGTATAACACCTTTCTCAAGGCCTTAGCCACGGGGCGGCATGCCGACTTTGAGGCAGTACCTTTGGGCGGACGAGCCAAATTTGCCAACCCCCAAGCCGCGTACGCCTCGGCAGTCGAGGATTTTGAGTTGCATGAGCTTGCCCTGAGCGCTCCGCCGGCATTTGCCAGTGCGGAAACTGCAAGTGAGATGGTCGAACTCTACTGGCAAGCCCTCACTCGTGATATTCCCTTCACTGAATATGAGACGCACCCGCTGACGACCGCCGCTGCCACAGACCTTTCGCGCTGTTCGGACTTCCGGGGGCCAAAAATACGCGGTGTCGTGACTCCGGCAACCCTGTTGCGGGGGCCAACGACCGGAGATGGAATCGGGCCGTACCTGTCCCAGTTTCTGTGGCTGGATGTGTATCACGGCTCGATGACGCTCACGCAACGCAAGCGGGTTCCAGTCGCCAACGATGACTATATGCGCACCTATCCCGAATGGCTCCATATCCAACGTGGCTTAGCGCCCGCCCGGATCAACGTACTGGATGGCACCCCCCGCTATTTGCGTAATGGGCGGGACTTAGCTGAATACGTCCACCGCGATTATCCCTATCAAGCCTTTCTCAACGCCTGTCTGATTCTGTTGGCCATGGGAGCGCCGTTAAAGGGGGACCAGCCGTATAAGCGGTCACTTACACAAGGGGGCTTTATCACGTTTGGCCCCCCTGACGCGCTCGATTGTGTGGCACGAGTGGCCAATCCAGCGCTGAAAGCCAGTTGGTATCATAAGTGGTTAGTCCATCGTCGGCTGCGTCCGGAAGCCTTTAGCGGACGGGTTCATAGCCACATGACGCACTGTCTCTTATACACAT
>CAZAYE010000441.1:0-4116 GCA_964489255.1 uncultured Enterobacteriaceae bacterium | reverse complement strand
GCCAGAGCGATTGGTGGCGGCGGACTGACCAGTCCTCTTCCTGGATTTCGCTGCGCTCCATCCAGGCTACTTTGCTAGCCTTCGGAATAGGAAAACCGAAAAGAGGATTGCAATATCAGTGTTGGAGCAGGTTTACTCAGGTGTCAAAAGAGTGGACAGCTGATCCTATGCCTCGTTCCCCTCCATCTATCACTCCTAGGTTTATCACCAGGAAGGGAACCTCGGACAGAGGAAGCAACCAAGGAGGGCACACCATGCAGCAGTCATATAGTTGGAGGAAGATCGCTTGTGCCATTGTGGGAGCCTGGGCGATCAACCTCTCCATTCCTGGTCGGGCGACTGCGGACGTCCAACCAGGAGATGTTATTACTAAGGAGAACATGGATAAAGCTGGGGATCTGCTCATTCCGACCATCAAATGGTTTGTGCAAAACGGCATGCAGATCAAGGTGATTCCCTACAAAAAGGTAGAGTTGCCAAGGCTCTACCGGGAGGCCACTGAGAAATACTCAGGCCAGGTGAAGATTTCGCCCGATGGCCGGGAAATCTTTAACTACGTGGCCGGGCTGCCGTTTCCCAACATCGACCCCAACGATCCGCTGGCGGCCGCCAAAATCATGTGGAACCAAGAGCAGAAACCTGCCTACGTGGACAACGCCGGGACGGAGTGGATCACCGAATTAGTCAATAGCAAGGGAGAGTTGGAACGGACCTACGGCTCACAGTACGGGCGGCGGATGATGTGGACCGGTCGCCTCTACACCGACCCTAAGCCGACCATTCCTCATAACCCCGCCATTCGCTACACGGAGCAGTTCGGCCCTCTCTTTATCCCCAACGACCTGAAGGGTGCGAGCGGGTTGACCTTCCGCTATCTCGGCATGGACAACCCCGACGACACCTACATGTATCTGCCTGAGTTGCGTCGCGTCCGACGGCTCAGCTCCGCCAACCGCAGTGACGCCTTCTGGGGGAGTGACATCGACCTCGACTCGATCTGGGGCTTTGCCTCCAAGGTCTCCTACTGGACGTTCCGCCTGCTCGGGGAGAAAGAGATCCTGGCGCCGGTACACAGTGGGAAGTACGGGGACCGCTCGGCGTGGTGTGCCCAGCCTGATGGCAAGAGCGGCGTGAGGGTGTTCATCCCCTGCAACATCGACTGGGAGAAGCGGCCGGTGTATGTGATCGAAGGGCTCCCGACGGCGTACAGTCAGTACGCCTATTCCAAGCGGATCATGTACATCGACAAGGACTTCTGGAACATGAACTACGACGAGATGTTTGATCAGGGCGGGGAGCTGTGGAAGTGTTGGTTCAACATCTTCTGGTTCACCAGAAAACCCTACGAGAGCTATCCGACCAAGCCTTTGGATGGCGGAAAATATAACTACGAGGACGAGTGGCCGTTTACCCCGAACGGGATGATGGTCGACGTCCAGATGTCGCACGCCACCAAGTGGGACGCGCCGTCAGGCTATACCAAACCTCAAGAGTGGCTCACCGAGTGGTACTTCAACGAGGCCGTAGAGATCAACACGGAGAGAGCTTACTCCATCAACTACCTCATAACGAGCGCCCGCTAGTTTTCCCCTTCCTCCGTTGAAAAATAGGGACGACAGGCCAGTCGCCCCTATTCCGCATAAGGGGAGAAGAACAGAAAAGGCTACCAACGGCCAACTGTCCAAGAAATTATCACGCACCCGCCTTGTTGATAGCATTTGACAACGTTCCCCCTTGGCAGGATAATCCCGCTGCCTACGACCCCCGGTACTTTAAGAGCAACAAGGGAGGAGGTGGACCATGCGGTGTCCGCAGTGCCAATCCGAGAACCTACCCGATTCCGTCTTCTGTTCCCAGTGTGGCGCCAAGCTGGAGAAAGTCTGTCCTCAGTGTCAGACCGCCAATCTGTGGACAAGCAACTTTTGTCGTCAGTGTGGCACCTCGCTCACCGGACAAACTCCAAGTCCGAAGACGCCAGACCCGGGCCTGCGGACTCCGAACTTCTCCAGGCCCGAAGCTGAGCGGCGGCAGCTCACGGTGATGTTTTGTGACTTGGTAGGTTCGACCGCGCTCTCCGAGCAGCTTGATCCCGAAGAGCTGCGCGAGGTGGTGCGCGCCTATCAGCAGAGGAGTGCCGAGGTGATTGGTCGCTTTGAGGGACACATTGCCCAGTATCTTGGTGACGGTTTGTTGGTCTATTTTGGCTATCCGACGGCCCACGAAGATGACGCCCAGCGGGCGGTACGGGCCGGACTAGAGATTGTAGGGACAATTCATGAGTTATCCCTACCGAACACGCCGCTCCAACAACCCGTGCAGGTCCGCGTCGGCATTCACACCGGCCTCGTAGTGGTTGGGGAAATGGGAGGAGGAACAAGGCGCGAGCAGTTGGCCCTCGGCGAGACGCCGAACATTGCAGCGCGGGTGCAGGGGCTCGCCAAGCCCGACACGGTGGTAGTCAGCCAGGTGACCCATCGGCTCATCCAAGGGTATTTCGAGTGCCGTGACCTTGGTCCCCACACGGTGAAAGGAATCTCCGCGCCTCTAGAGGTATACGAGATCCTTGCAAAGAGCGATATCCAGAGCCGTTTTGAGGTAGCCGTCACCTCCGGCTTAACGCCGTTAGTAGGCCGGGAGCAGGAGGTCGGGCTGCTGTTAGAGCGGTGGGAACGAGTAAAGGAAGGGCTGGGGCAGGTCGTGTTGCTGAGCGGCGAGGCCGGCATTGGCAAGTCCCGGCTAGTGCAAGCGTTAAAAGACCGTGTGGCCATCGAGCCCCATACGCGGCTGGAGTGCCATTGCTCACCCTACTACCAGAACAGTGCTTTCTACCCCCTGATCGACCTGTTGCAGCGGGTGTTGCGGTTCAAAAGGGACGACTCCCCCGAGGAAAAGCTGAGCAAGGTGGAGAGAGCACTGGAGCCGTATGGCTTTGCCCTGCCTGAGGCAGTACCACTGTTTGCTGCGCTGCTCTCTGTCCCGTTGTCCGATCGCTACGCCCCTCTGACGTTCACTCCACAGAAGCAGAAGGAAAAGACGCAGCAAGCGGTGCTAGCTTGGCTGCTTAAGGAGTCAGAGCGACAGGCGTTGCTCTCGGTATGGGAAGATCTGCAATGGACTGATCCGTCCACGCTGGAGTTCCTTGGTCTTCTGATAAACCAGGGTCCTACGGCTCGCATCTTAACGCTACTGACCTTTCGCCCAGAGCTCGCCCCGCCTTGGGCGCTGCGCTCGCATCTCACCCAGCTCACGCTGAGCCGTTTGCCCCGCAAACAAGTGGAGGTAATGGTCGAGCGGGTAACTGGGGGCAGGGCGCTGCCGGCCGAGGTACTCCAACAGGTAGTGAGTAAAACCGACGGGGTGCCGTTGTTTGTCGAAGAGTTAACCAAGATGGTACTGGAGTCAGGTCTGCTCAGGAAAGAGAACGGGCACTATGAACTGACCGGCCCGCTGCCTCCGCTCGCCATTCCCGCCACCCTACAGGATGCGCTCATGGCCCGGCTCGATCGATTGGCCGCGGTCAGAGAGGTAGCGCAGTTAGGGGCTACGCTGGGGCGAGAGTTTCCCTATGAATTGATCCAGGCCGTTTCACCAGTGGAAGAAGCGAAGTTGCAAGAGGCGCTGACCAAACTAGTAGAAGCTGAGGTGCTCTATCAGCGAGGGCTGCCGCCGCAGGCGTCGTACGTCTTCAAGCATGCCCTCATTCAGGAAACGGCCTACCAGTCGTTGCTCAAGAGCAAGCGACAGCAGTATCACCAACAGATTGCGGCGCAGGTACTGGAGGAGCGGTTTCCGGAGATTAAAGAGACCCAGCCTGAACTCCTGGCCCATCACTACACCGAAGCGGGCCTGATCGCGCAAGCCATTCCTTACTGGCAGAGCGCAGGGCAGAAAGCCATTCAGCGCTCAGCTAATGTAGAGGCGATCAGCCACCTCAGCAAAGGCATAGAGCTACTCAAGACCCTGCCGGACACGCCCGAGCGCGCCCAGCAGGAACTCATGCTGCAACTTACTCTGGGCGTGCCGCTGATGGTTACCAAGGGTTGGGCTGCGCCGGAGGTAGAAAAAGTCCTCGCCCGAGACCGTGAGCTCTGCCGGCAGCTCGGCGAGACCCCTCAG
>CAZAYE010000440.1:0-4121 GCA_964489255.1 uncultured Enterobacteriaceae bacterium | reverse complement strand
GAGCTGTCAGGCGGGCAAAAACAGCGGCTGGCGATTGCTGCAGCCCTCGCCCTCAAGCCTCAGGTGCTGGTACTCGACGAACCTACCTCCCAACTCGATCCGGTCGGCGCGGCCGAAGTATTTACCCTGGTGCGCACCTTGAACCGCGAACTTCGCATAACTGTTGTCCTGGCCAGTCATCAGAGCGAAGAGGTGGCCGAGTTTGCCGACCGGGTGGCGTTGTTAGCCAAAGGACGGCTCGTCAAGGTGGCGCCGCGTGCCGCCTTCTTTCAGGAAGTTGAATACTTAGTCGGACACCAGGTGCGCCCACCCCAAGTCACCGAGTTTTTTCACTACCTCCGGAGGCGCGGGCTCGTACTAGACTCTCTGCCAGTTACTTTAGCAGAGGCGGTTTCTACCTACGAGGCGGTGCGCCCACACTTGCGCTTCCGCCCGCGGCCATTTACCCACGTGCCAGCCCGCCGGGGGGCCGTGCGCCTCGTCGCCCAGAACCTTATGTACACCTATGCCGACGGGACCAAAGCGCTCGCTGGCGTGACACTCGACATCCGAGCCGGTGAGTATGTGGCCATCGTCGGACAAAATGGCGCTGGCAAAACCACTCTGGTGCGCAGCTTTCTCGGTCTGTTGAGGTCTAGCGCTGGCACCCTAGCCTTTGACGGACGCCAACTACAGCCACTGACTGTGGGAGAGATCGCTCGGCATATCGGCCTTGTCCCTCAGAACCCGGACACCCATCTCTTCGCCTTCAGTGTGGCCGCGGAGGTTAGCTTCGCCCTGGAGCAAGCTGGTCTGCCACCGAGTGAGGTTGGCCGCCGGGTGGATGAGGTCCTGGCAGCAATGGACCTAACCATACAGCGAGAACTCCACCCGTTTGTGCTGTCCAAGGGAGACCGAAGTCGTGTGGTGATAGCGGCAGTCCTCGCCAGAGAACCGGAGATCCTGATTTTCGATGAGCCGACTACTGGACAGGACTATCAAGGCGCCTTGCGTATTCTGGAAATGACGCGTCGCCTCCATGCTGCTGGGAAGACGGTGGTCGTCGTCACCCACCATCTCCACCTGCTGCCCGGTTTCGCCGAGCGCGTACTCGTTTTGGGACAGGGATGTATTTTGCTGGACGCACCGTTGGCTGAGGCCTATTACCACCCTGAGGTTCTGGCCGCCACTGATCTCAAGGCCCCACAAATCATTGGGCTAGCTCAGGCCATCGCCGAGCGCGAAGGGCAAGACTGCCGTGCGCTCACTGCGGAAGAGCTTGCGGCCTGTTTTACCGTGGAGGAGAAAAAAGCTGAGTGATAAGGACTGAAGGATCTATGAATTTGGTTGCTTGGTAAAAGCGACAAGGACTTGCGTGAAGAGAGAAAGAAGGTAGGCCGGAATAAGCGGAGCGTTTCCGGCATGGACGATCACGCCGGGAACGGCCTGCGGCCTTATCCCGGCCTACGATCGAGCAAACGGTATGCCTTCTCGTTCAAGGGGCGGAATTGCGGCCGGTCGTGTCTGTGGGGGTGCAGTATGTCGATGGCGTGCAGCGGAGAATAGATATCCGACAGCAGCTTGCGGTCTGAGAGCCAAAACCTTGTCATACCTCCCCTCGCAGTGGACACTATCCGTACGTTAGAAGCGTAAACCGTAGCCCGATAAAGGGCGAGGCAACGCTCGCCCTCCCTTCCCTCAACTCCGCTTACGGCAGGACCACCGTCCCCTCAAACTCCCCGCTCGTAGAGCCAAACGCCTGGGCTGGGTTCGCATTCGGGTCAAAGGCCTGAATGAAGCTAGTCCACTCTACATCAACAGTACCCGATGCCCCGTCAAACTTCCCGGTCCCCCCCACAATGGTCCAGGTGTCAGAACCGGTAAATTTCCCTCCCCCGAGACCGCATTGTGTACGAGTAAGTAGCTGAGAGTAGAGTTGATCTCCTTTGGGGAAAGTGCGCGTGGTGGTGCCAAACCCGATCCCATTTTGCGCATCAACAATGGACACGCCACCAGGACAGTCTGAGGTCGGACCGGTGGGCACTGCTTCAACAACCGATTGGCTTGTGCTTTTTCCTAGCGTGCCAATCAGCTCGGCCGTTCCCCAACTCGCCGGCACGCCGTCGTCATTGCGATCGATCCGCGTCCCCAGAAACGTTCCAGCAAATGTTCCGTTGTTGCGGCGGGTGTGATCGTGATCCGCGTTAGCACCAGCGAAGCTGCAAGCGAGTAACAGCCCGGTCGCTATGCCGATGATCAATCCTTTTCGTGTCTTCATAGAAGTTCTCCTTTTTGTTTTCAGTAAGTTATCTTCTAAATCCTTCGTCTCATCCGTTCTGAAAACCCGGACGCATATACCCCCTGCCTTGGGCGATGGCCAAGCACCCTAGGGCGGTTTTTCCCAGACGGCGGTGAGAATCTGCTCAATGAACCTCACCAGTTGCTCCCACGAGGCGAAGTGGGTGGCGTGCCCGGACACCACATGCTCTACGCGCCCTTCGCAGCGCAGCGGTGTCACGCCCGTCTGGGCCCGGAACTGCACGACAAAGGCATGGTCAGTTGGCAGCGAAGATTCATAGTGCGTCATGCTCAGACCCTCATCAGGCGTTTTGTGTTTGGCATTTCTCCCTCGTGGTGCTAGAGAGACTACGGCAGACCTCGGTTCAGGGGCAGCTGCGAACGGTTCAGAATTGGTTCAGGATCGGTTCTATTTCGGCTCAGGAGCGACAGAAGCGGAGCGTTCATGGAGCAACAAATTTTCTTTGGCCCTTTTCGTCTGGACCCGAGTACAGAACGGCTGTGGCGCGGTCAGCAGGAGCTGACCCTGCGGGCCAAACCGTTGGCCGTGCTGCGCTATCTGGCGGAACATCCCGGGCGGGTCGTGACTAAAGAGGAACTCCTCAAGACGGTATGGGCCGGTACGTATGTGACCAAGACTGTGCTCAAGGTGTGCATACGCGAGATTCGCGCAGCGTTGGGCGAAGAGGTAGCCGCACCGCGCTATATCGCAACGGTGGGCCGCCTGGGGTATCAGTTTCTCGGGGAGGGACGTGCCGAGGAGACTGACACGGAGGTGCACGCGGCACGTACTGACGAGCGGCGCATCGTAGGCCGGAGCCGTGAGAGCGCACAGTTGCAGCGCTGGCTCACGCAAGCAGGGAGAGGCGCGCGGCGTGTCATCTTTGTGACGGGTGAGCCGGGCATTGGCAAGACAGCGCTGGTAGATCTGTTTATGGACTACGTGCGAACCACGGGCCAGGTCCGGGTCGGGCGAGGACAGTGCGTCGAACAGTACGGCGAGGGCGAGGCCTACTTGCCGGTCTTGGAGGCGTTCGGACAGGTGTGTCGCGCGCCCGGGGGCCAGCAGGTGCTGGACGTACTCAGTCGCTATGCGCCCACGTGGCTGGTGCAGATGCCAGCCCTGGTCAGCGAGGCAGAATTGGAGGCACTGCAGCGTAAGGTCCAGGGGGTAACCCGCGAGCGGATGCTGCGCGAGATGGCTGAGGCGATCGAGGCGCTGACAGCTGCACGCCCCTTTGTGCTGGTATTCGAGGACCTGCACTGGAGTGATTACTCCACCCTGGAGCTCCTGGCGTACCTCGCCCGGCGGCGGGAGCGCGCGCGGCTGCTGGTGATTGGCATCTATCGGCCGACGGAGGTGATCGTGAGCGGGCATCCGCTCAAAGGGGTCACCCAAGAGCTGCAGGCGCACGGGCACTGTGAGGAGTTGCGGCTGGAGTTGCTGACGGCAGGCGACGTGGCAGACTATGTCGCCGGGCGGTTTACCGCTGGGGTGCGTGGCCAGCGGCAGAGCCAAGCCGAAGCTGCATCCTTCCAGCAGCTGGCCAAAGTGATCCACCAGCGCACCGACGGCAATGCGCTCTTCGTAGTCAACATGGTCGAACATTTGGTGAGGCAGGGGCTGGTTGTTGAGGAGGAGGGGCACTGGCAGGTGAAGGGGAATGTAGAGACTATGGAGGAGGATGTGCCCGAGAGTCTGCGGCAATTAATTGCGCGGCAGATCGAGCGGCTGAGTGAGGAGGAACAACGAGTGCTGGAGGTGGCCAGTGTGGCCGGGGCAGACTTCGCGGTGGCTGCGGTGGTCGCGGGGAGCAAGCAGGAGGCAGAAGCCGTCGAGGAGG
>CAZAYE010000439.1:0-4128 GCA_964489255.1 uncultured Enterobacteriaceae bacterium | reverse complement strand
GAACGTTCTCCTTCACGCCGGGGCCTCGCTTCTGGTCCTGCTGGTCGCACGGAGCATTGCCTCCGCCTCCTTCACGCCCGCCTCAGTCAGAAGGTGATCAGTCGTTAATACCTTCCCGGCAAAACCCCGGAGGCGGATGCTCGGCGTGATGCACGCATCCAGCACGGTTTCCCGGTCCTGCCTGCCCCCTGTAGCCAGAACGACGGAATGGGCCAAAAAGGCTTGCTGCCCCGCTGGCGTATGCCCCCCTGTGTCAACTGCATGCACGAGGCATTTCCCGCTTTCTAGGACCCGAATGACGTCCACCCGCGTGTGCTGAAACACCTGGCTGCCCGGATGCGCAGTGACGAGCCGTTCCAGGTCCCGGCCGAGGGCCGCCAGGTAGGTGCTGACCATGCTCAGAGGGATATGCTGCCCAGCGTACTCGTAGAGGGCCTGGGCCTCGGCTGATTGCCTGGTTTCAGAGAGTTTTTGCCCGGCCTCCCCCGCCAGGCACTCCAGGAAAACGTCCACCAGGGTATCGCTGTTCACGATATAGTTGCCGATCGTCCCTTTCCCCAAGTCGCCGGAGGCCTCGACCAAGGCAATCTTCCGCTCTAGCAAGCGCTCCAATCGGCCCGTTTGCAAGGCACAGATCAGGGGCCCCGTCCCTGCTGGTCCGCCACCGACGAAGACAGTCGAAAATTCTGGGACAGGGAGCTGATGTTCGAGAAACCACTCCATAATGCGGCCGGCCGCCTTGCCATCCCCATATGGATTGCCCCGCAGCGTCACTTTTTCCCGGATTTTGCGGTGAAAAGCGTGGATGATGCGGTCCGGTTCTGCGCCGGTCAGTTCCGCACATCCCAGCGCGATCCCTTCGGGCCGCTCGGTGACACTCCGGGTGACCAGCACGGGCAGACCGAAGTCCGGTGCCTCCTCTTGCACGCCTCCAGAATCGCTGATGACCAGGCGGCAGGCCCGATACAAGGTAAGCAGTTCTAAGTAACCTACGGGCGGCCAAAACCGGAAGTTGCGGGGGAGGTGCCCCTTTGTGTAGCGATCCAGTGCGTCAGCCGAGTTGGGATGCTGAATCCAGAGAAATTGCAAGAGAGGATATGCACCCGCCAGGTGTGTCACGGCCTCTAACACCCGGCGCATGCGATCGCCCCAGTTCTCCCGTCGGTGACAGGTCACTAGGACTAAATTCCCCCCGGCCACTATGGCGCCCAGATCCCCGGGCACAGTCTCTGGACGCTCTTGCGAGGCGATGAATCTCAAAGCGTCGACCCCGGTGTTACCGGTCAAGACAATTCTTTCCCGTTCCACGCCTTCGCGTAGCAGGTTGTCGCGGGCGGCTGGGGTGGGGGCGAAATGCACCGTGGCGTTCAAGGCGGCCACCCTGCGGTTATATTCTTCCGGGAAAGGCTCGGCGAAATTGTGACTGCGGAGCCCGGACTCCAAGTGGGCGAAAGGCACCCGGTTGAGCTGCGCGGTCAGGCAGGTGGCCAGGACCGTGTTGGTGTCCCCCTGCGCCATGAGGCATTCAATGTGAGTCCCGTGGGCGGTTAGATGG
The DNA here is from genome assembly GCA_964489255.1 of uncultured Enterobacteriaceae bacterium. Classification (GTDB taxonomy): domain Bacteria; phylum Desulfobacterota; class Binatia; order Bin18; family Bin18; genus CAZAYE01. The sequence goes on along the minus strand of CAZAYE010000439.1, from coordinate 2,573 downwards.
TTGAGCAAGGTCTGTAATCCAGCCAGGGTGCGCGCGAGCAACTCGGCAAGCGGCAGACCCTTGCTGCTAATCCCCAGGTCGTAGTCAGGTTCCACCCCGAACAGCTCCCCAAAAGGTTGCTGTAATTGTTGGTGCTGCCCGGTATTGACCAGAAGGAGATAATTTCCGAGGCCCCATTGTCTGAACGTTCGGACGACCGGTGCGGTCTTGATCGCCTCGGGACGGGTCCCGACGAGTACCATGATTTTTGTGTTCATAACGCAGAGCGGGTGAGGGGTAAACCACGTTCCCTAAGAATCCATTCCGCCACCTGATGAGCCACTTCCGCATTGCCCGCCGCGTTCAAGTGAACCCCATCGAAAAAAGCGCCCGCCGCGGTGTGGAGCCCGATCAGGGGAACCCCGTGCTTTCGGGACAGGTCGGTAATGATCGCGTTAAATGCACACACGGTGGCATTCATGTTCAGGGAGTAGGGATACATCACCCCTTGGGCGAGTTCTGGTATACGTAAAACCAAAATTCGCCCCTCGCCCGCGATCAGCCGGGCCGTGAGGAGGCACTGGTTGTAGGCGATACGGAAGTCCTCCGGCGGGGTGGGGGCCTTGAGGTCGTTGGTTCCAATCAGGAGTGTCAACACACTAGGGTGGAGAGCCCTCAGGTTAACGAAATCCGACGTGACGTACCGGAGCAGATCGACGGCGGTAAAGCCGCACCTGGCGCAATTAACTACCGGCCAGAACTTCTGGGTGACTTGTTCGAGGATGGCCGACACGTATTCGGGATATCCCAGGTAGCTGCGGGCGCCAATGGTGATACTGTCTCCCCAAGACATGAAGGTTTCCCAGTTCATGGTGAAGAACCCTTTCCGTTACTGACGCGGGTGTCGCCCTGGCTGTCACGAGGGCACGCGCGTCGGAGGGGTTACAAACGACATCCTTCCGATCCTTTCGGCAAGCTACTATGCATGGTGGCATCAGACAAAGCAGGTCACTTTTGACGTCGGCCCTGGACCGTTGCCCGCTCGGGCCTTAGCCCGACGCGGCGCTCTGGACTGCCACTTTTCATATGGAAAGAAGCCGGAGTGCCTGTTCGTAAAGGGCTGGATTTTCGGCGACGACGTTAAAAGCCTCTGCATGCTTGTTGGCAAGCCAGAGTCCTGCCATTTCCAGACAACCCACAGTGCCAAAATTGGTCGGGGCCCCTAGCTCATTCGGTGGCCGGGTAGCCCCGCGTTGTCTCGGAATGAGCAGCACATGCTCCCGAACCCCATCAAAATAGACCAGAATATCGCTCGCATGGCCTTTGGCCCGATGCTCTTCCAGCCGGCGCAGCACTTGGCTTGCGATGTCGTCCAGCCGGACGCTTTCAAACCCCTCCACGTGAGCGGGCCAGGCCTTGAGGTTGTTGGCGTCCCAAATGGTGGTTGCCCTTTGAATCACTTGAAAGTGCAGCTTCTCCCATGTTGGGGCAACGCCGTTATAGAAAAGCTCGTAGTGTGAACCATAGGCTGCACCGAGCTTGAGAAGCAGTTCCAACTGGTGCAGGCCAAATTCCTCCTGGCGCAAGGTGTCGCAATAGACAAGCATGTGCTGCGCGGTGTATGGCCGCGCGCGCACGGTGCAGTGGTACAAGAGGTTTTTGAATACAAGACCCTCACCGTGCCCGTTCTCGCCGTCGTGAGGCTCAGGACGGTTGAGACAGAGCGCCACCCTGATCTGCACCCCAGTTGCAGGGAGGGTTCGAGGGACCGTCTTGATATTGGTGGGGTCATAGGTGATGAACTGGTGGTTAGCCTGGTAGAGTGCCTGGAAACGCCGCCTCCAGGCGGTTCGCTGCAAGGCATCATAAGGATTGAAGGTGGAGAAATTCATAAAACCTCCGTTGTTTTGGCGGAGATCCTCAACACCACAAAGCTCTCTCCGTCTCAGAGAGACAGGGGAGAGCCCTGGGATAGTTTCGTGTCTCAGTAGGGTTGAGGCCCGCGGGCTCCACTGGGTTACAAACGACATCCTTTCGGCAAGCTACTATGCATGGTGGCATCAGACAGAGCAGGTCACTTTTGACATCAGAGGCCCCGGCGGGAAGGCACGGGCAGGGGCGGCGGACACTGAGAACAGGCCTGGACCGTTGCCCGCAGCGGGCCATAGCCCGCTGCGGTGCTCCGGGCTGTCACAGGGCCTCGAGACGCTGGCGCGTGGCAGGCCACCGGCGCCGTCTGTGGTCTTTGCTGTAACCCTGACACCCCCCTCGGGAGGAGTCCTAATACTAGGAAGCGAGCCAGCCACTCTAGCCTGTGCGCCAGCGCTGTGCTCGGCCAGTCGTCTTACTGTTTTGTCTCACCCCCTCAAGAGGGCTGGACAGACGCCGCGGCGTGGCGATGGTAGGCGCTGTGCCCGCGTTTCAGCCCTCCGGGCTTCCGCAGGCGGCGCGCGGCGCCCACCTCTCTTGCTTCCTGACCCCCGTAGGGCGCCGCCAGCGCCGCGGCGCTCGGCTCACAGCACGGCCAGTCTGCGCGGCGAGCGGCGGACCGGGCAGCGCCGCCCCGGCGGGCGTCCTTTGCGGTAAGGGGTGGG
>CAZAYE010000438.1:0-4136 GCA_964489255.1 uncultured Enterobacteriaceae bacterium | reverse complement strand
CAATCAGCTGTCAGCCTCGGACTTAACGGAAGGGTGTGATTTGAGGGATTTCGTGCCGCCGAGAGAGCGATAGCCTCGACCCCTTTGTGCTTGATCTCGTCCACTGTTTCCTCGGCCTCTTTTCGCGAGCGGCCGTAGTGGACGACGAGATAGTATCCTTCCTCGGCCAAAGCCAGGGCAATGGCCCTTCCTACTCTTTTGGCCGCCCCGGTGACAAGAGCGACTTTTTTCTCTTGTGGCATACTTTGCCCATCTTTTCCTTTCACAGGTGCTTCGTCAAGGAGGTTGCAGCCGCCGAGGCTTCAGGCTAATATAAAACAAGCAGTCAGCAGTCAGCAATCAGCTGTCAGCCTCGGACTTAACGGAAGGGTGTGATTTGAGGGATTTCGTGGAGCTGAAAGCTGAACGCTGATGGCTGAACGCTTACATAGGACTAGAGTATGATTGATGCAGAAGAAATCCGGTCTCTCATTGAGACAGCCTTGCCTGGGGCGACCGTCCAGGTGCGGGATTTTACGGGTGGGGGAGATCATTTTGAGGTCATTGTAGTATCTGCAGCCTTTGCGGGCAAAGGGTTGGTCGAGCGGCATCGGCTTGTGTACGCACCGCTGCAGGAGGCTATGGCCGAGCGTATCCATGCCCTTGCCCTTAAGACGTATACTCCCGAGGAGTTTAAACGGATACAAGGAGGAGAGTAATTATGGCAGACAACACTCTGGCTCGTATTGAAGAGATGGTGAAGAAGCACAAGGTGTTCATCTTTATGAAGGGGACACCAAGCTTCCCTATGTGCGGGTTTTCCGCGGCCACTGTTCAGACCTTTGACTCCCTGGGTTACCCTTACGAAACCTTTGACGTGCTCGAAGACCCGGAGGTCAGGGAAGGAATCAAGGGGTTCTCCAACTGGCCTACCATCCCTCAGGTGTACATCAACGGCCAGTTCATCGGTGGGTGCGACATCGTGCGCGAGCTGCACGCCCGGGGTGAGCTGGAGCCGATGGTACGAGGGGCACTCGAGGGATAAGGGTGCATTTCAAAACCTGACCCTCCCCCATCAAGGGGAAGTAAGGTAGGGGCGAATCTTGTATTCGCCCTGCTGTCTTCGATTCCACCCCACCGGGCGATCACAAGGATCACCCGTACAGAATTACATCTCCTTCCCCCTGGCGGGGGAGGACTAAGGAGGGGGGGTATTCCCCTAAATCCTCTCTGCCGGGACCACGATCTTCTCGGCCAGCCGTTCGATGTTAGCCTTGATCTTGCTCGGATCCGTGGGAATGGCGCCGAGCATGACCTGATCGACCCCGGCGTCGCGGTAGCGCTTGATCATGTCCAGCTCCTCTGTCCACAGGAGCTTCATGGCCTTGAGATACTCTCTGGTGAACTCCTCTGCCAGCCGTTATAATGGGGCTGAACACGAGGAGGCTTCACACGATACCGGATAAGAAAGAACTCACCATCCATCATTTCCCTGCGAAAGGCGATACCCCCGCCCGCGTGCGGGTCAGTTATCGCGCAGAACCAGGAGCGCAGCCGCAGGAGCGGGAAACCGCGTTCACGTTCGCCATCACTGACGAGCAGCGCCGCCTTATCCAGTGGTATCTAGAAGAATACCTGATTTATCCCTGGGGCGAGTTTCGCACCCGAGCAGAGCAGATTGAGGAGTTAATGGAGCGGCTCGGTGTGCAACTGTTCGATGCTGTGTTCCATAACCGAGCCGCGACGGTGACAGAGCGGACTTACCCGCTCTACGCACACGTTGCCGATGACCTCGCCAACACGCGCATTGTTATCCACGCCAGCGAACCTGATAAAGAAGTGGAGGTCGCGAAGCGTCAGAGGCAACTCATCGCTGCCCTTGTTCAGGATGGCTTCCCACCCAAAGATGCTCAAGCCGTCGCTGTAGCTTTGCTCAAGGAAATTGCCAAGGGGACAGAGGATGACCCCGCGCTTAAGACGGCGATTGCTCTTGTTCGAAGAGAGTTACAATGATGATACGAGGTGTCTCGGATGGCACAGGACATTGCACAGGTGTATCAGCAGTGCGACCCGGCCAGGCCGCTGGAACCTGGCGATCCCCGTTATGTGTCGTGTGAGGGTACCCGCGGCGAGGGGGACCTGGTAGCACAGTTGACGAATGCGGTCCGCTGGTCGGATACACCGCTGCATCTGTTGTTCGCCGGACATCGGGGCGGCGGCAAGTCCACCGAACTCCTCCGATTGAAACACGCCTTAGCCAACCCGCCTGAAGGCGAAACCAAGTTCTTTGTCGTCTATTTTGAAGCTGACAGGGAAGACATCGACGTGAACGATGTTGACTTCCCTGACCTCCTGCTCGCTATCATCCGCCAGGTCGGGAAAGCGCTGCGCGACCGTGTGCAAGAGGAACTGCGCCCGACATGGCTGAGTCGCTTCGTGGACGACCTCAAGCGGTTTCTAGGCAGTGAGGTGGAATTTGAGACACTGGAGCTGGACGCCAAGATTGCCAGGTTCACTGCTGCCATCAAGAGCAGTCCCGACGTGCGTCTCAAAATCCGTGAGGCACTGGAACCTAATGTCTCGAACCTCATCGAGGCTGCAAACAGTCTGCTTGACGAGGCGGTGACCCGGCTTAAGGCAAAGGGTTACCGTGACCTCGTCCTCATTGTGGACAACCTTGACCGCCTTGTCCTACGTGACATCCCCAACAGCCAGTTTAACACGCACGAGCAACTATTCATTAACCGCGGGGCGCAGTTGGCGCAACTGCGCTGCCACACTGTCTATACGTTGCCCATCTCCATGGTCTTCTCGCCGAGGGCAACGGCACTGGTGAACGTCTTCGGCAGGCGTCCCGATGTCCTGCCAATGGTGAAAGTCATTGAGCCGAAAGGCACGGATAACCCAGCAGGGATGAACGCAATGCGAGAGATAGTGCGCAAACGCCTCACAGCGGCAACCGTAGCAGAGAATGCCGCCTTCGATTCGCTTGACACGATGGATTACCTGTGCCGCATGAGCGGTGGGCATGTCCGCAATTTGCTCATCCTCATTCGTTCTGCATGTACGGCGGCAGGCGCGTTGCCGCTGACCCGTCACATCGCTGAGCAGGCGGTGCGAGGGATGAGCAACGACTTCGAGCGGGCGCTGAACCGTCCCGAGTTCTTTGAGGTCCTGCGACAGATAGACCGGTCGCATGACTTGCCTGGCAGCGAGCACGACCAACTGCTGCTGTATAATCTCAGCGTGCTGGAATACCTGGACGGTGATGTGTGGTATGCCGTCAACCCAACCGTGCGGGCGTTGGAGAAGTTCAAAGCGCCTAAACGCCCCAAGTCCCGCCGCCGATGAGCTATGTCCAGAAAGCGCAAGCAGCAGACAGAAGTGGAAGCCAACACGGTCCTTGACCGGCTGGAACGAGTCGTTCGGTGGTCGGATGAGTTTCGGCTTGCCTTCGTCAAGTGTAATGCCCCTATCCAGCAGGAGGCGATGCGACGTGCGCTCCTTGCCCGATTGAGCGACAAGCGCGTTCTTGAGGTCTTTTTGGAGAAGCCCATCATCAGCCTCCTGGACGAACTTACCGCCCGCTGGGATGCTGCCCAACCGCCGGACGTGGTCTGCGTCTATGGACTGGAGAGGTCCGTTAGCAAGCAGGGCGAAGCGTCGCCCGTGCTGGGACGGCTTAACCACGACCGTGACCTGCTGCGCCGGGCAATCCCAGCAGCACTGCTGATTTGGCTGCCCGACTTTGCCCTCGATTGCGTCGTACGGGGGGCACCTGACTTCTGGGCATGGCGCTCGGGCGTCTATGAGTTCTCCACCGACATCACACTCTGGCAGAGAGATAGCGTTGATGCCCTTGCTTATGACGTGCCTGCTCTGTTCTCACTTCCCTTGGAGGACAAGCAGAAGGAAATCGCCCGGCTTGAAGAACTCCTGCGGGCTGCTCGCGCCCTGCCCCGGCAAGACAAACGGGTGCAAGAGACCATCTCCCGCCTCCTGCATCAAGTCGGTCTGCTGCATTACAGCCTCAGCAAGTGGAACACGGCACGGGCTCAGCTTGAGGAGAGTTTGGAGATAGCGCAGCGTTTGGGTCACCAACAAGGCATCGCTGCTACACTACACACGTTGGGGGTGCTGGCACAGGAGCGGGGGCA
>CAZAYE010000437.1:0-4165 GCA_964489255.1 uncultured Enterobacteriaceae bacterium | reverse complement strand
GGGAGTCGGGAACTTCGTCACCTGCCTGCCCGACGGCGAGACGGGCTACCGCCGCATGTGGATTCACTTCCTTGCAACTACTACTTATCACGGCCACCCTGCGTTGGAGACTATCCAGCGACCCAAACCAGTTAGCGGCACGGAGCGCTGGCATGTCGAAGAGTATGGGGAAGAAGGGTGGCTCTTCAAGGTCAAGGAAGGGGTCGGAGCCGTGCATTTCGCCCATCTTGGCTACGCCAACGAGGCGAAGAAATCCTACCAGGACTTTTGTACCTTGCGCGCTGATGGAGTGATTCCCCCGGGCGTCAGATTCCAGGTCTCGTTACCGCTGACCGAGAGTGCCGCCCGGACGTTCCTTACCAATGCGCGCGATTATGAACTCATACGAGCAGCCTATGAAGAGGCAATGGGCCGCGAAATCGCCCACCTCGTCACGGCTATCCCCGCAAACGACCTCGTTATTCAGTGGGACATCTGTGTCGAAGTGCTCGCCATAGCCCTGCAGGACCAGTTTGGTGCCCCCTGGCACCCGCCTGGAAACCCGTTCGAGCGCTATCTTCAGGCGCTCTCCACCCTTGCGTCGCACGTGCCGGAGCAGACGCTCATGGGCTGCCACCTCTGCTACGGCGACCTGGGACACAAGCATCTCGTGGAACCCACCGATTTGGGCTTGGTGGTCCGTATGGCGAACGCTGCTCACAAGGCGGTGACCCGCCAGGTCGATTATTACCACATGCCGGTGCCGCGTAACCGCAACGATGCAGCGTACTTCGCCCCGCTCAAGGACCTCGAGATTGGTGACGCTAAGCTTTATCTCGGACTGGTTCACCATACTGACGGTGTGGAGGGGGCGCTGCGGCGTGTGCGCACTGCGCGCCAATACGTCTCGGGCTTTGGGGTGGCCACGGAGTGCGGCTTTGGTCGCCGTCCGGTAGAAACGATCCCGGAACTCTTACGGATTCATCGTGAGGTGGCGGCAGCGTTATAAGATGACGGGTGAGAACCTCACCCACCGCGGCAAGGGACGCTCACTCTGTTCGCGCCCCTGAGCGGCATGATGTTAGGCAGCTAGAAGGAGAAATCGCAGATGCTCTACATGGTTGTTGAGCACTTCTACGATGGTGCAGCTCCAGCGATATATCGGCGTGCGCGCGAAAAAGGCCGGCTGCTTCCCGCTGGACTGGAGTACGTCTCGAGCTGGGTCGATCTTGATTTCAAGACTTGCTACCAACTGATGCGCACCGAAGACCCTTCCCTCTTCGCGGTGTGGATAGAAAACTGGAAGGATCTCGGCTCGTTCGATATCGTGCCAGTACGCACGTCCGCGGAGGCAGCACAGGCTATCGCTGCGCAGTTATGACTCACAGACATCTCCCGCCAGCATGCCTAACGTTTGAATTAAGAGGCGCGCTGTAGCGCGTCCTGGTTAAATGAAATGTTAAGCAAATATCACGTGACGGGCTCGCATGAGTGAAGGTCGTCGCAAAAGACAGGAATCGTTGAAGGCCGTGTATGGAGCGCTCTACACGGGCTAAGCAATGGGTTGGGTGACCACTGCTGCCGTTAATGCGGCTGCGCAAAGTGGCAAAAGAGGGGGGAGGTGACCGGGGCGTCCTTGATGGACTGCGAAATCATCGGGGAAATTCGAGACGAGGTTCGTAGTCCGGTCGTGAGTACGGACGATCGCCTGGGGTCGTCGGAATGGAAACCGTCCGGATTCCCCTCATGGCTCCTACCCGCTGGGCCTCCTTGATCGTCCACTCGATCGGCCCGCGTATCGGCAACAACCCAGCCCCTAAGAACTGCTCCGGCGCGGTAGAGCAAAACTCGCTCATCCAGTCGTTATAGACACGGATACACTCTCGCTCATACTCCGCATCTGGGGCAGCCCAGAACTGCAGACCAAATCCCCCAGGGTAGATCACCTCGGCGCGGATATGGTCCAGGTCGAGATCAGCCAAGCGGGCGTGTGGATCCCAGGCACCAAGTCGTGTGTTTGCATGTCGGTACCCTGTCGCAGTGGTAATGCCACCGGCAATTTTGTCTTCGATCGCAACACCGTCCAAACCGGAAGGGGTTGGTGTGACACCGTCTATAACATAGTAATCGCCCTCCGGGCGCGATTCGACCCGTGGGGCCCGGTCCCGGAAGCGAACGTCCATCCGTGTCGTCCATAGGTCAGCCGGTTCGACCACATGACCATCAGCCGAGACGTAGCCGCTTGTGATGTCAATCCCCATGTCACAGCTCTCCTTCTCTCAGGGGTTTTACTTCGCCTGGGATATTGATACTACCCTCTCGATAAAGCTGGAAGATGAGCATGTGGAAAGGCTGTACGACGAGGAGTGGTATGACGTTTTTAGCGCTCAGCATTGTTCACCTTAAGAACTCGCATAAGACGGTCGCGGCTATGGTGGCTAAAACTCAGGTGTGGAGGGAGCCTACAGTAATCGTGATCCTTGCCGTTCTATTATCACAGCTTGTCGGTTCAGGATGGGCAGCCGACGAGCGGACCTGGCGGTATGTGAGTGAGCTCTCAGAGGAGGAACTGCGGGTGCTGGATCCAAGAACTGAGACTCCGCGAGACCCGGCGTTTCCCTATCTGCCGGCCGAGCCGTATCCTTTCTCTCCACCTTACACCGCCGAGGAGATAGGCTTTCTCTCGACCGAGTTTGCCCATATGCCCCGCTGGAATTGTGCTCTGGTGGAGGACTATGGCACGATCTCGGCGAACGGTTATCTCACCACCGCCCAAGCGATCGGCTTGGTCCTGTATCGCGATCCCGCCGGACTGTTAGGACAGCTGAAGACCAAACCGGGAGAGTGGTATACCCAGTGGCTATTCCAGACTATCGCCCCCCCTGAAAAACATGGACGGCAATCTTTCTATACCCTCTACCGTACAGACCAACAGTTCAGCACTAAGGTTGACCTGTTTGCGTACGCACCGGATCTGCGCCGGGTCCGTCGCCAGCCGCAACCGCGCCGCCAGGATAAGTCTCCCGGGTTTGCCCAGGCCTTTGATAATTTCCTGAACCGGGATGCGTGGGAGTTCCGCTGGCGGCTCATCGGCACCGATGTCCTCTTTGAGGCGGTGCGTTTCCCCCACACCCGTACGGCTATCACCCTCACCGCTGCCGATGGCTCTTTGTATGAAACTACTCCGCAAGCGCTAAAGCTTATGGGACACGACTACCCCTCTTACACGCCAGAGGGGGGAGTCGCTTGTTATGTGGTAGAAGCCAGGGCTCGGGAAGAGTGGATTCCCAGTTACTATGTCCCGAAGATCCTTTATTGGCTCGACCGCGAGACTTTCTTCCCGCTGCGCGTCGAGGAGTACGATGCCAGTGGCGTGCTCACCTATATTGAGGAAAGGACTGCTCAGCTCTTGAACCCAGAGTTAGGGAACAAAGGGTACGCAGGTCACCTCTTTCTTTCCTGGGATATTCCGCAAGACCTGCTGAGTTATGACATCCATGATGCCCATCGGCCCCAATCCTGGTCAGTCGAGGATCAAGAGGTCTTCTTCAGCCCAGACTTTCTGCGTCGGGTTTGGTTTGTGGCACCGCTGAAAAGCCAAGCGACAGTGCCTGACCCGAAAACGTTCTTCCTACGACCGGCGGTATATCGGGAGAAGTTTCCGCAGGAGCGGAAGATCGTACTTTCTCCTCAGCTTGAAACGCGTCTCGACGCCCAGGAAAAAGCGGGACGGTTGGTGTTTGAAGAGAATCAGAGCGGCCGTTGAGCAGCAGAATGGGAGAAGGTCTATGCAAGGCAAAGTTATGACGGTGCTTGGTGCTATTAACCCCTAGGACCTCGGCATTACACTGACGCACGAACATCTCCTCGTCGATCTCCGCGTGTGGAGTCAGGAACCTCAGGGGATTCTCAGTTATCTCAGTCCAACCTGTGATGACCTGCAGTCTCGCAATCGTGCGCGCGGCGCACGCTACATGACCTACGCCTGGAATTGTTTAGGTCAGAAAGGTATGTCAGATTTGGCTACGTGAGGTAGGACCCGGAGCAAGCCGTGAAAATACGCAAACGCAAAGAGTTCGGACAATATATTGTCGCTGACCCCGAGATCTGTGGCGGTCAACTGACGTTCAAGGGCACGCGCATCTTTGTCAAAGATGTCCTTGCGATGCTCGCCAAAGGCTATGAT
>CAZAYE010000436.1:0-4179 GCA_964489255.1 uncultured Enterobacteriaceae bacterium | reverse complement strand
GGCCTCTTCGACCAGGGCCAGGTTGATATGCGCAGTCTCTTTCTGCGTAGCGAGTGTCGCGGCCACTTCTAGGATGTTGAACGCAGCTCGGGCATCACCCTGCGCGTGTTGGGCGATGAACTGCAACGCCTCGTCGTCGGCGGTGAGATGATGAACGCCGAGCCCACGGTCTTCGTCTTGGAGCGCGCGTTGCAGGAGCAGCTGCAAATCCTCCGGGCTCAGCGGCTCAAGCACGACCACCCGCGCACGGGATAATAACTGGGCGATGACCTCAAAAGAGGGATTCTCCGTCGTCGCACCAAGGAGCACGATGAGCCCTTTTTCCACATGGGGCAAGAAGGCATCTTGCTGCGCCTTGTTAAAACGGTGGATCTCATCGACGAATAAAATCGTGGGCTTGCCATGTAACCGACGTTGCTCCTGGGCTTCGTCGAGGATCTGACGGAGTTCCTTGACGCCAGACAACACGGCAGAGAAAGACACAAAGGGCGCTTGCACGGTCTGGGCGAGGAGATGGGCAAGCGTTGTTTTCCCGCAGCCTGGTGGTCCCCACAGAATCAGCGAGGGTAAGATCTGTTGTTTGCTGATCTGCTCGAGCAAACGGCCAGGACCGAGGAGACGGGTCTGGCCAACATATTCGTCGAGCGTACGCGGGCGCATACGCTCAGCCAGAGGGGCTTTCTTGGCTACGGCCTTTGCGGCACTATAGCTGAACAAATCGTTGTAGTGCGCTGGCATGGAGAGCCATTATACCCGAGACCCGTAGAAAGGGGAGGGCGTTATGTTCACGGAGCAGGCATGGATACTATTGGTTTAGTGGTCAAACGCAACAATCCTGAAGCCATCATCCTCGGCCGCGAACTTGCTGCCTGGCTGCACGCGCGGAGTAAAACGATCCTACCTGAAGATGAGACGAGTAAAGACTTGGGGTTCTCCCAGGGCTGGCGCAAAGTCGAGATCATGCAGCGAGCTGACCTGGCCATCGTCCTTGGCGGAGATGGGACCCTGCTCAGCGTTGCCCGTCGTGCCAGCGGACGTACAGTCCCCATCCTGGGCGTGAATATGGGGGGACTGGGGTTTCTCACGGAAACGACCACAAGTGAACTCTTCTCCACGGTGGAGCGAGTGCTGGACGGTGAGTACGAAATCGAGCGCAGGAGCTTGCTCGAAGCCACGCTGGTTCGTGGGGGAGAGCGGGTCGGGACCTTTCAGGTGCTCAACGACGTGGTCATCAACAAGGGTGCACTGGCGCGAATTATTGACTTGGAAACTTGGGTGAACGATCAGTACTTGTCTACCTACAAGGCGGATGGGTTGATTGTTGCCACACCGACGGGCTCGACTGCCTACTCCCTCGCTGCCGGCGGACCGATTATTGATCCCGCAGTTGGCGTCGTCGTCCTTACCCCCATCTGCCCGCATACGCTTACCAACCGACCGATTGTGCTGTCTGATCATGCCTATATCCAGGTTGTCCTGCGTACAGCGGATGAAGATGTCATCCTCACCCTCGATGGCCAGGAAGGGCAGGCTCTCAAGAGCGGGGATACGGTGGGCATTAAACGCTCAGGAACTACCGTATCGCTCATCAGGTCACCCAATCGCACCTTTTTCGATGTACTGCGGAGTAAACTTCGTTGGGGCGAGCGGTAAGGCATACTCGCGAAGAGCACCTGTAGTCGCTGCTCCGGTGTGAACCCTCGCAGTTCTCTGTCCCTGAAGAGACGCCCGCTAAAACGAGAAGAGCGGCTTCGCTGTTCACGACCCTTGCCAATCGTGGAAAACGTAGGCGAAGACCGTAGCGGAGGCGTCGCCTTACTTGGAGAGTTTGACGTTCTCAACCGGGGGGAGGGTATGGAACGAATTGCTCATTTTACTGTCCATCGGGCGAAACTGATCCTTTTCTTTCTTTTTCTCCTGACCGTCTTTTTTGCCTATCACGCACGACATATCCGTATCGACAGCTCGATTGACAGTCTGCTCCCGGAGGGGGACCCGGAGAAGCAGTATTACGACGAGATCCGTCAGCTCTTCGGCAGCGACGATGTGGCGGTAATCGCCGTCATTGCCGATACGATCTACACCCCGCAGACGTTGCAAAAGATCCAGCGTCTGACCGAAGAATTGAGAAAAATTCCTGAGGTCAAGAGCGTCTTAAGCGTGAGCAACGCCAAAGATGTCGTGGCCGACGTGCTGGGCGAGACGCCGAACCTGCTGATTCCGGAGATTCCCGCGACTGTGGAGGAAGCGGCAAAACTGCAGGAAAAATTTGCCAACGAGCCGCTGTATCTCAAGCTACTGGTCTCTGAAGATGGTCGGGCAGCCGCTATCAACGTCGCTTTTCTCAATAGCATTACCGATGAGGAATTCCTCAAACGAGGGTTAGACGACAAGATCCAAGAAATCGTCGCGCGCGAGAGCGGTGGTCCTGAAAAACTCTATTACACCGGTCTGCCGCATTTTAAGGCTGCCTCAGCCAAAGCCCAGCGAGAGGACATAGAAGCACTGCTCCCGTTGACCCTCATCCTCCTGATGGTGGTGCTGTACCTATGTCTCCGCTCTGTGCGAGGTGTCCTATTGCCCGCCCTCACGGTGGTCATCACGCTCATTTGGACCCTAGGCATTATGGTGCTGGCGGGCAGCCGCCTCAGCGTCGGTACGGTGGCTTTACCCACGATGCTGCTGGTCTTGGGTGTTGCCTACTCACTACACGTCGTCGCGGAATACTACGAACTGGCTCGGCCTGGTCGCGCGGTGGACGAGGTGGTGCTGGAAACCCTCCACACTATCAACATGCCGGTCCTGATGGCGGCGTTGACTACCGTCCTGGGATTTCTGTCGCTGTTCGTGAACCAAATTGTCAGCATCCGCGAAATGGGCATTTATTCGGCGATCGGTATCACCATTGCCTTCATTCTTTCAGTCGTGCTCGTGCCAGCAGGTCTCACGCTGTTTCCGCTGCCCACCAGAGTCCATGAGTCGTATGCGCCCGGCTTGAGCGCTGGCCTGCGCCGGCTGACTCATGGTGTCATCCGTCACCGTCATGCGGTGATTGCTGCCAGCGTGGTGATTTCAATCCTTTGCCTTGTCCCAGTGCCCTCGATTCAGGTTGGTTCGAATTTTCTGTCCTTCTTTCGTGAAAGTCATCCCACCAGTGTGGCGACCAATGCGGTGAACGAGTACCTGGGTGGGAGCATGGCTTTTTATGTGGTGATTGACAGCAACACCCAAGATATCATGAAAAAGGTCGATACGCTGAAGAGAATTAAAGAGTTGCAGAGTTTTATCGCTTCCCAGCCAGGAGTGGACAAAACGCTCTCTTTTGTCGATTACTGTGAGGCGCTCGATAAAGGCTTGCAAGCGCTACCTCCAGAAGAGGGGAGCCCCGCACCGCCACCCACCAAAACCAGTCTCTGGGAAGACCAAGTCCGCTTGGACAATGTCATGCAAATGGTCTTTCTCAGCCCGAATGCCGTCTCTGGCTTTGTCAATCATCCCACCTTCTCCCGCTCGAATATTCTGGTGCGCACCTCCTTGTCCCGTCCGAGCGAGATCACCGCCTTGGTCCAAAAGATCATGACCTTTGCTCCGGGGGTTTTGCTGCCTGAGCTCACCGCGCATCCTACCGGCAATCTGATCCTCAACACGCGCACGACCAGCAATCTGATTACCGGTCAGATTCAAAGCTTAGGGCTGACCGTTGGAGTGATCTTCATCATCATGTCAACCATGTTCCTGTCTTTCCGCGTCGGCGTTATCGCTATGATCCCCAACGCTTTTCCCATTCTGTTTTTCTTCGGACTCATGGGCGTCTCGGGCGCCGTGTTGAGCCTTAGTACAAACACGATTGCTGCGATCGTCTTGGGGTTGGCGGTGGACGACACTATTCACATCATGTCGCGCCTGAGTTCGGAGATTCGCACGACGGATAATCAGGAGGAAGCCCTGCTGCAATCGCTGTGCACGGTGGGCAAGCCCACGCTCTACTATTCGTTGCTCGTCTTCTTGGGCTTTCTCTCTTTCAGCCTGTCAACCTTCGTACCGATCCAACAATTTGGTCTGTTGTCATCTGCCACCATCTTCGCTGGCGTCGTTGCAGAAATGATCCTGATGCCCGCCCTGCTGGCGACCACACCGATCGTCACCTTGTGGAATGTGCTCTACCTCAAACTGGGCAGG
>CAZAYE010000435.1:3504-4197 GCA_964489255.1 uncultured Enterobacteriaceae bacterium | reverse complement strand
GCTTTAGAGAAGAGCAATGCGGATCTTCTTATCACCGATTTGGTAATGAATGGGATGCAAGGGATGGAGGTCTTGCGTGCGGCTAAGCAACGCGACCCGAGTCTCGCTGCAGTGATGATTACGGCTTTTGGTTCAATCGAAAGCGCGGTTGAGGAGATGCGCTTGGGTGCCTTTTATTACCTCACCAAGCCGTTTAAGGGAGCAGACCTGCTCTTGCTGATCGAGCGTGCCTTAGAAGAGAAACACCTCCGAACCAAGATCCAACGCCTCCAACAGGAGGTTGAGAGCCATTACCACTTTGATCGGATCATCGGCAAAAGTCCGGTGATGCAGCAAGTCTTTGACTTAGTCGAGCGCCTGAAGGAGAGCCAGGTGAATATTCTCCTCACTGGCGAGAGTGGCACCGGAAAAGATTTGCTCGCTCGGACCCTCCATTATCACAGCAGCCGTAAACAAGCGCCGTTCGTGCCGGTCAACTGTGCCGCCATTCCCGAACAGTTGCTGGAAAGCGAACTGTTCGGTTACGTGCAAGGGGCGTTTACTGACGCGCGGAAGGATAAAAAAGGCCTGTTCGTGGAAGCCCATGGCGGCACGTTATTCCTTGATGAAGTGGGAGAACTCCCGCTGTTGTTGCAGGCTAAACTCCTGCGAGTAATCGAAGACAAGGAAGTGCGACCACTCGGTGCCACCAAG
>CAZAYE010000435.1:2571-3494 GCA_964489255.1 uncultured Enterobacteriaceae bacterium | reverse complement strand
CCACCAAGGGAGAAAAAGTAGACGTTCGTATCGTTGCTGCCACTAACTGTGATCTCCGGCGTGCCGTGAACGAAGGAAAGTTTCGCCAAGATCTCTTCTATCGTCTTAATGTGCTGGACATTCGTTTACCGCCGCTTCGCGAACGACCTGAGGATTTACCGCTCCTGATCCAGCACTTTATTGAACGCTCGGCTCAGTCTACCCGTGCCCGGCGTCTCTCCGCCGAGACACTACGTATCCTTTTCAACTATCCCTGGCCAGGCAATGTCCGGGAGCTGGAAAACACGATCGAACGAGCGCTGGTGCTCTACCGGGGAGAAGAAATTACCCCAGCAGAACTGCCAGTACACCTGACCGGCAGCAAATCGCAGGTGGCGAGCTTGCAGGACGCGCTCCTGCGTCGTCGCTCGCTTGCGGATATAGAGCGCGAGTACATCCTCCTGGCGCTGGAGTTAACCGAAGGCAAAAAGAAAGAAGCCGCAGACTTATTGGGCATTGACCGTAAGACGTTGTACCGCAAGCTGGAAGAGTACGGGAAAACGGAGTGATGAGTAAGGAAGAAGATGTTCATGGCTGAAAAGAAGCTGCCACCGATCCATCCTTGGGTATCCGGGGTATCGTCATGAAAGGGACAGCATGAAAGTAAAACGCGTCAAGATCGGTCTTCATCCGCCAGGGACAATATTTGCTGAGGCAGCGGAGGTGGTCGGCCAGATCGAAGCAGGAAAGAGAACACGCTCCCAGGGGGAATGGCTCTATTTCTCTGATGTGCGGGAAATGGGCAAGGTACTGAAGGAGAGTCGCGGCGATGTCCAGGAGGCCATCGACATGGCCTACTACCTGGCGGCGGAGGGCCGCCGTCTCTTCGGCCAGACGGCGCCGTCGGAGCTTCCCCACAAGGCCGCCCTGTCGCTCCGGGTGCC
>CAZAYE010000435.1:0-2561 GCA_964489255.1 uncultured Enterobacteriaceae bacterium | reverse complement strand
ATGGCTCTATTTTCCCAACGTACGAGAAATGGGCAAGGTACTGACCCCGAAGCGGCTTGAGCTTTTGAAAACTATTCGTGATCATCAACTGGAGTCGGTCCGCGCCGTAGCCGAGCTGACCGGCCGCAACGTCAAGAACGTGGCTGAGGATCTAGCACTCCTGGCCTCTTTAGGCTTGGTTGAGATGAAAGAGAGTGGAGGTCCCGGTAAGAAGAAAGCCCCCCGCGTAGGGTATGAAACGCTCACAGTCGAGGTGCATTTGTAAAACTGGTTCTTAGTGTTACCGAAAGGTAAGGACATGGCGCGAAAAGAGCGGCTAACGGAGGATGTGAAATACACAACGGAACTGTTACGGTTGGCGTGGGCAACACTGATTGCGTTGGGGGCTGGGACCGTCAGTTGAGCGATCAAGGAATTCGACTGGCGGATTGCAGCAGCCGCTGGGGTGGTGGTAATGATCGCAATGGCTGCGGTAGTCTGGCGGCTGCATCGCAGAATCCGGGCGACGATCGCAAACCTGGAGGAAGTCTAATATGGAATATGGGACGGTAATTATTCTGCTTGTGGCGGCGACGCTGTTAGTCGCGGCCTGGGCTATCAGTCGGTAAAAAGCATGCGTGCGCGGAGGTATTCGCGCGTCCTGGTTTTCCTCGAAAAAACGGCGGACGGTGCCCACTCTACATGGAGGAGAACTCGTATCATCAGAGGAAAGGTGGGCGGTGCCCACCCTACACAATTTGCTCACACTCGAGGTGCATTTGTAGCAAGGCTCTTCACTACACCTTGCGTGGGCTCTTCCCAGGTGGGAACAAGGACGCTTCGTGAGGAGGTAGCGGTCCAGGCAGCAAACGCAACGGCGAATCGAGGTGAAGACGTTCCTACTGCTTCTCCTGCCACTCTTTGAACTCATCCACCACTCCCCCTTGCCACAGTGCTACGCCAGCCCGATAGGCGGCACGGGCAATCATATGCGCACCAACCGGTGCCGTGAGAAAGAGAAAGCCGAGGATCAGGAGTTCTTTGAGGCCCGACGACACGCCGAGAGAACGCGAGTAGAGCAGCGCAGCCAGGAGCACTCCGGTAACACCAAGGGTTGTGCTTTTGGTGGTGGCATGCATGCGCGAATAGACGTCGCGCAAACGCAATAGTCCTAAGGTGCCGGCCAGCAAGAAGAACAAACCGAACACTAACAATCCACTAACGAGCACTTCCATCGATGACGGTTCCCCTCAACAGATATTTGGCGGCGGCGACGGTGGCGAGGAAGGAAAGAATTGCGATCACCAACGCGACATCGACATACAAGGCGCTGTGCGAGCGGATCGAGAAGACCACGATCGCCGCCACCAGGTTGGTCGAGATATTATCGAAAGCGACCACCCGATCAGGAATCGTCGGCCCCCGCAGCACCCGGTAAGCGCTCAACAGGATCGAGAGCGTGATACCGGAAAGAACAAGAAGCGTGACCGTAGCAATCATTGGTTCAACCGTTGCAAGTAGCGTTCAAAGCCCTCTTTAATCTTTCGCTTTTCTTCTTCGGTATCAGCAATATCGAGGATGTGAATGAAAAGAAAACGGCGGTCCGGCGTCACCTCGACCGAGAGGGTGCCTGGGGTGAGAGTAATCATATTCGCCAGCAGCGTGATGAGGATATCGTTTTGCAACTCAAGAGGATAAGCAATGATTCCAGCCCGCACCTGGCGCCGTGGGGATAAGACCAGTTTGGTGACTGCCCAGTTGGCGACCAGGAGTTCTTTGATCAAGAACCCTAGCAACCGGCAGCCTACGCCGACCTTGCGAAAATAAAGTTCCTCATGGAACACCCCTAGGAAGAACAACATGATCCCTGCGCCGACCACATAACCGATGAGGAACTGCTGCAGGGTGATCTCGTTCTGCAACAGACACCAGACGAACGCCAGGCTTAAGTTGAGAAAGAAATGGTGAATCATATGTCGGCGGTTAGCAATTAGCTCTTAGCTGTTAGCCAAAAGAGTCGGATTGCTGCCTGCTAAAAGCTAATAGCTAAAAGCTTCTCATAGCGGCATTCCCTGCGTACGGACATGAGGGCCGAGCACGGCCTCGATATAAACCCACGGGTCGGACGCCTGAGCTCCGGCAACTTCAGTCACGCGGTAAAGCACGCCGGGAAAGAGCCCGATCCCTACAGTCAGGAACACGAGTAAAATCACTCCTGGCAAGAGTGGGGCCAGAGCCAGCGGCTGGACCTCACTCTTTTCCTCTCCCCAAAACACGCCGTTCCAGATCTTGAGCATAGAGAAGAGGGTCAGCAAGCTACCAAACAATCCTACTGCCACATAACCATACCGTCCGGTCGCCACCCCAGCTTGCAGGATGATGAACTTGCTGAAGAAACCGCTCAGTGGCGGCAGTCCGGCTAAGCTGAGCGCCGCAATGAGAAAGAGCGCGCTGAGCACCCAGGACCGTCCTTGCAGTCCGCCTAAGGCTTTGAGGTGAGTTGTGCCCGTGGTGGTCAGCACCACGCCAGCGATAAGAAATAGCGCGGACTTCACGATGACGTGATGGACGATGTAGAAGAC
>CAZAYE010000434.1:649-4197 GCA_964489255.1 uncultured Enterobacteriaceae bacterium | reverse complement strand
GCTCTATGTCTTTGGTACCCGATAATCATGGTTAAAAAGTTCTAAACTTCAGCAACGGTATAAAGATCGTAAAATAGTCAGAGTTTAACCCCTGCCAGCAAAAATAGTCGTTCCAGAGGCTCGACTCTCGCCAGTAATGATACCCAAGAACAACTAGCGTGAAGGTCATACAAAAAGTAGGCAATAAAACCCCGACAAACTGCCCCATAAAATTCACTCCGCCTGAACTACGATACGCGAGCCTTACAGCCGCCAGCAGGTTATAGCGAGGCAGTAAGCGATCGCGGATCAGGCGGCGCACAGTAGGTCGCCACTGTGTGCTGAATGGCTCGTATAAACACACTTGCCGCCAGTCCATGTTTTTCCGAAAACAGAGTGGAGCATCATGGGGCACCTCGTATGCCTTTGGGTTTGGAAGCGGGACGGAGTCAGGAGCAAGGATTAAGGATAACTCAAACCGCTCGCGGATCAGTGGTTCAGCGAGGTCCTCTGCATTCCCCCCGTCCCTCCAGCCAGAGCGCCACAGGACATAGAACGCGTACGAGAAGGCGTCGCGCGCCAGTAGTTCCATAAGCGCCCGATAGGCAGACGTGAATTCAGAGTCTATGGGATTTGCCCCTGCTTCTGAGGGCTGTGACGAGCGCAATACTTTGATCAGGTTGTAACGCTGCCACGCACAGTACACAAAGGCGATGCTCGCATCCATGAAACGATATCGCTCATCTTGCTCCAGATAGAGATAGAGCGCCTTAAATAAAGCAAGTCGTGCCCAAGGAAAGGACTCAGGAGCATCTTCCCCTGGGTCGAAGCGTACGAACGCGCCAAATAGGTTGTTACTACCTTTCTCACGCAGCAACGAATCATTGTGAAAGACGCGCTCAAAGTCAGAGCGTTGCAACAAGGCTTTTTCAGGAATGTCTTCTCCAGATCGCTCTTCTATCCTTCGTAGTCCCGCAACAATGTCGGGGACGATGGTCAGGAGTTTTTCACCTTGCAGGTCACTGCAGGCAAGCATGAAGGGTCTATGCGTGTTTTGGTCAAAGGAAACATTGTCTGGCCGAAGCCAGAAGATCCAATGGGGGTGGTACCACTTTAAGCAAAGCACAAAGTCAGCCATGGTCGTATTCTTGTTTAGTACTACTTTGTCAGAGTCACTAAATTGTTGATTTCTAACGGAGAAATCTCAGGCGCTGGTAATTTGAGGCAGTTGTACTCCGTCAAAAAGCCTTGAAAAACAGCATCTGTTGAATTAGGGAGGACAGGTATTAAAGCATGTTGTCGCAGCATCTTAGGGCCCACAAGCCAAACTGACAAAGTAGTATTAGGGGGTGTCAGACTTAAGAGGAGGAGGGGCTTTCCCCTGGCCAGTCTTAATTGTCAAGGTAATGCTTATTTCATCCTTTTTCTCCGTATTCCAGAATGGGGGAAGGAATTGCCAAAATCTCTGTGAAGATTGGACAGTTGCCTGTAGATCAACACGCCGCAGTTTCTCTGACCGCTCGAAGAGGTAACAGATATGATCGTTATGCACTAAAGCAATAATAGTGAGGATGGGAAGAGTAGACTTGAACCCGCCGGTCATGACAAAGATGTTTTGCACCCCTTCCCTGTGTGCCTCCAGTAAAGCACGTCGTGTGTTGTTTTCCGCGACCTGCTCCATACCTGCTCTCGGTCGCTCTTGCAGTTCGTCAATTTTCTGACAAGTGATGGTCCCCTGGGGCAAGTTATATACCTGAGTCAACAGCCGACAGAGCACACCGGCGCAAAACGCACCGCTACAGGTATCCGAATACAGCAACACCACTGAGTCGGTAGCAGGCACAAAAAGCGGAGAAGATTCCTTCGCCATCTTATAAAGTGTCGAGATTTCTGCGCCGAAGGGGTTCGCATCAGTTTTCATCACTTTCTCGATGTCCGGCCATTTCTTAGTCAATCCACTGAGCAGCAACTCACAGTGTTTCCCTTCTTCAGTAAGATCTCTGCCTTGTTTCTCCACGCCCGTAACCTTTTTAATATAGTTTTCGTTGATACCCTCTGCAGACTCGCGAATTTTGTCTGCGTGCTCGTGCAACTCCTTCCACTTCCTCTTTTCCTCGTTTTTTCCCTTGCCGGATTTATCCGCAGTCGCTGCCTCCATTGCCGCATCTATCCGCTTTTTCTCAAGTTGCGACGTGCCACAGGTGACAATGAGATTCCTGGACATAGGCTTCCCTCCATCAAAGGGGTGTCTGGAATTTAGGGTTGTTGCTATCAGTGATCTCTTCAATCGTGCGTAATGGTTCACTCCATCTCATTCCGCCAAACCATTGGTAGTGGAGTTCTTCTGGATTCACTCTCAGTTGCGGCTCTTCCCGGTTTCCCGGCGGATAGATAATGCGGACATCTTCTGAAGCTGGAGCAGGCTGTTGGCAACTGAGGATAGCCGTGAGATCTCTGACGTTATCAAGATTATGAAAATCCCTGCCGTGCCAACTCTGCATTTTTTCTCGAAAGGCTTTGGTATACTTGCCCGAGCCCTGCTCGTCAGCCAGATTAAGACCGGCCTGCTGTTCCAAGCCGGTCTCGAAAAGGCCGCTATAACGGCGACAGCGATCAATCAGGTCAAGCTGTTTGATATTCAATACGATAGTACCCAAGCCGATAGGCTTCCCTAGCCCTAGATGATGTGCACCATCTGAAACATCGGGGAGAGCGATCGTCCATAGCAGGAGTCCAAGTTCCCAGTCGCTCAGGTTCTCAAAGTCGATGGCGAACTCGAATTTTGCGCCGGGCATCAACACTTCGATTCGAGCGTTTTGTTGAGTTTCGTCCGGGCGCTGGTCGTTCGGCAGAGCCAACCGCTCTACATGGGAGAGGTCACGAGGATTCTGCCACACTTTGGTATGATGCCAGTAAAACTTGCGTCCTCGAATAGGGTTCGGCTTAATTCCCCCATTGGTGTCCAATTTGACAAACTCGTCGTTGTGAACATCCACCCCAGGGTTGGAAGGTTCCAGATAAAAACTCCGACAGGAAAACTTCGGCGCACCAAGGATTTTGTGGTCGCTGACCCAACCAAAGTCACAGTTACCTTCCTTCCAGTAAGCAGGACCAATAGCAACCTTCCCTGCAAAGGCGTTGACCCTGACTTCTGCAGTTTCCTCGTTGTCCCGCTGCTCCACCATCCCAAACAGGGCACAACAAGGGCAAAGGCGATGCGGCTCCTTACAAGGGTGAAGCTGTGAAGGTAATGCTGAGCGTGGATCGTACGCCCACTTATAGCGAAAGTTACGGCCGATCTCAGAGACACCTGTAGAGTTCTGCCGACACCGATACCAGAAAATTTCTTCGTCTTCGGCAGCAAGGTATTGTTCCTGCCACTCTTCAAGTGTGATGTGTTCTCCATGAAATTGCCGAAAACTTGCCGAACTGACCATTCGTTCGTATAACTCATGGACATTAGGCTCAAAAGCGTGCTGAGGGGAAGTTCCAGGGGTTGCTACTGGCCAGTGAATAAGGACTGGTTGACCCTTCCGACGCTCCGGCTCAGAGGGTCGGCGATCTTGTTC
>CAZAYE010000434.1:0-639 GCA_964489255.1 uncultured Enterobacteriaceae bacterium | reverse complement strand
TCGTAGTCTCTTCGCTCTGTGTCCCCGAATAGTCCTCGAAGGAAGTCGTACCATGGGAAACGGTTTTGAAAGCTCTCCTGAACATCGGATGGCGCGGGCTTTTTCCGTCGCGGATTATCGGGGAACAACTGCTTCTTCCTGGTTTCGTACAAGTTTTTACGCGTATTCCAAATAGCAACGGGATTCTTCGGAGCTGCCGAGAAGGCGCCCCAGTCAGGGTGAATGTCCTGTATACTCCAATCCCCGTTTTCTCTTTGTTTCAACCGTCCGAGTCGCCGATAGTTGACAGCAAAGTCTCGGTTGTCGCGAAAAACGGCTAGGTCTTTCGTCAACACCGAGAAACAAGAATTTGACACCGCCTCCGCCACACTGCGGATAACGCCTTTAAGAGCAGAACCAGGGATATACGGTTTGCCATCCACACGGCAAAAGGGCTTGGTCTTTCGTTCTTTTCCCCGTTGAGGGCCGTCGGCAATGGGGTTAACAATCGTTGCCTCGGCGTCCGGAATACAGAGCGGTGTTATGGTCGCCACTTCAACAACGATGCGCCCAGAGAGCCCAGAAAACTTTTCGTGAGTCCGTAGGGGAGGACCATTATTCCCGGCCGGGTTGATGGCCTTGGAGGCGAATAGACCCGTG